>DATCYC010000252.1:0-4770 GCA_036570525.1 Luteimonas sp. | reverse complement strand
CGCCGAGCAGGCGCTTGAGCCAGCCGACGACGCCGCCGGTGCTGGCCGAAACCGGCACCGGTGCACGCTGCGGGGCGGGCTGCTCGGGCGCGGGCTCGGGGCGCGCTTCGCGCATCGGTGCCGGCTGCGCGGGCTGCACGTTGGTCACCGCGGCGGGCGGCGGGACGTTGAGGTTGGCCTTGGTCAGGGCGATGGTCGCCGCCTTGCGCGGCGAGCCGCGACGGTAGCTGGGCTTGCTCGATTCCTCGCCCAGTTCGTTCTCGCGCAGGCGCGTGACCTCGTAGTGCGGGGTGTGCAGCTGCTCGTCGGCGACGATCACGATCGGGGCGTCGTGGCGCTGCTCGATCTCGCGCAGCGCGCTGCGCTTTTCGTTGAGCAGGTAGTTGGCGATGTCGACCGGGGCCTGCACCAGCACCTGCCCGGTGTTCTCCTTCATCGCGTGCTCTTCGGCGACGCGGACGATGGACAGCGACAGCGACTCGATGCTGCGCATGCGGCCGTGGCCTTCGCAGCGCGGGCAGACGATCTGGCTGGATTCGCCCAGGCTCGCGCGCAGGCGCTGGCGCGAGAGCTCGAGCAGGCCGAAGCGCGAAATCCGGCCCAACTGCACGCGGGCGCGGTCGAACCTGAGCGCACCCTGCAGGCGGTTCTCGACCTCGCGCTGGTGCTTGTTGCTCGACATGTCGATGAAATCGATCACCACCAGGCCGCCAAGGTCGCGGATGCGCATCTGGCGGGCGACTTCCTCGGCCGCCTCCAGGTTGGTGTTGAACGCGGTCTCCTCGATGTCGCCGCCCTTGGTGGCGCGCGCGGAGTTGACGTCGATCGCGGTCAGCGCCTCGGTCTGGTCGATCACCAGCGCGCCGCCCGACGGCAGGCGCACGGTGCGCTCGTATGCGCTCTCGATCTGCGATTCGATCTGGAAGCGGTTGAACAGCGGCGTGTCGTCGGTGTAGTGCTTGAGCTTGCGCATGTTGTGCGGCATGACCTGCTCGACGAACTCTTTCGCCTCCTCGTACATCTCGGGCGTGTCGACCAGGATCTCGCCGATGTCGGCGCGCATGTAGTCGCGCAGGGCGCGGATGATCAGGCGCGATTCCTGGTAGATCAGGAAGCAGGCCGGCTTCTTCAGCGCGGCGTCGGCGATCGCCCGCCACACGCTCAGCAGGTAGTCCAGGTCCCACTGCAGTTCTTCGGCATCGCGGCCGACGCCGGCGGTGCGGATGATCACGCCCATGTCGTCGGGGATGTCGAGCGCGTCCATCGCCTTCTTCAGCTCGGCGCGGTCGTCGCCCTCGATCCGGCGCGAGACGCCGCCGGCGGTGGGCGAGTTGGGCATCAGCACCATGTAGCGGCCGGCCAGCGAGATGAACGTGGTCAGGGCGGCGCCCTTGTTGCCGCGCTCGTCCTTGTCGACCTGGACCACCACTTCCTGGCCTTCGCGCAGGAGTTCCTTGATCGTGGCCTTGTTGTGGTCCACGCCGGACTGGAAGTAGTCGCGGGAGATTTCCTTCAGCGGCAGGAAGCCGTGGCGGTCTGCGCCGTACTCGATGAAGGCGGCTTCGAGCGAGGGTTCGAGCCGGGTGATGCGGCCCTTGTAGATGTTGGACTTCTTCTGTTCCTTCGACGGCTGCTCGATATCGATGTCGTAGAGCGTCTGTCCGTCGACGATGGCCACGCGCAGTTCTTCTGCCTGCGTCGCGTTGATCAACATGCGTTTCATGTTCGTTCCTTGCGCGCTCGCCCGGTCATGGGCAGGCACGCGGAACGCCGGGGCGTTTCGCCTGGAGACTTCGTGCCGGGGCCGCGCATGCGCAGCCACCAGCCTGGTTTTCCAGCGCTACGACACCACGGCGGACCGCGGGAGCGCTTCTTGAATGTGTTTCGGGACCGGCGACCGCGTCGGCCTGCCGGGGGCAGGGCTTCGGCGTCGCGCGGGACATGTTCAGCTACCGGCCTCTGACAAACCGGGCGGGGAGCGGAGCCGATGGGCCGTCGCTGGTAACATCAATGCCCCGGGGGCAGTGCTGTCGCGCGGACCTATCCGCCGGAAGGTGGGCTTTCGGCCCGGCTTGCCGTCTGCCCGATGCCAAGGCATCGAGCGGCAACTTCCCGCGAAATCAGAACCTTACCTCGCGTCGCGAGTGTAGCAGACCAAGAGAGCCGATGGCCCATTCAGATTCCCCGGCCACGCCCGGTGCGCCGAGAGCGGCCGCGGGCGGCGGCGTACGCATGGTGCGGGTCCCCGACGACCGCGCCGGCCAGCGGCTGGACAACTTCCTGCTGGGCCAGCTCAAGGGCGCGCCCAAGTCGCTGGTCTACAAGATCGTGCGCAGCGGCCAGGTGCGCGTGAACGGGGGCCGGGCGAAGGCCGATACCCGGCTCGAAGGCGGGGACGAAGTCCGCATTCCGCCAGTGCGTCTCACCGAACCGGGCGAAAAGGGCGTGCCGGCCAAGGGGCTGCTCGAGGCGATGGAGGCGAGCATCGTGTTCGAGGACGCGCGGCTGCTGGCGATCAGCAAGCCGTCCGGCGTTGCCAGCCACGGCGGCAGCGGGATCAGCTTCGGCGTGATCGAGACCCTGCGCGCGCTGCGCCCGAAGCAGTCGCTGGAGCTGGTGCACCGGCTCGATCGCGATACCTCCGGGTTGATGGTGGTGGCGAAGAAGCGCTCGGCGCTGACCCAGTTGCAGGCGCTGATGCGCGAGGACGGCGCGGGCCTGCGCAAGCGCTACCTCGCGCTGCTGGCCGGGCGCATGCCCGACGGAGTGATGAGCGTCGACGCGCCGCTGCACGTGGGCCTGCGCCAGGGCGGCGAGCGCCACGTGCAGGTCAACGATGGCGGCAAGGCGTCGCTGAGCCATTTCCGCGCGCTGGAGCGGCGCGGCGGGCATTCGTACTGCGAGGTGCGCATCGAGACCGGCCGCACCCACCAGATCCGCGTGCATGCGCAACACATCGGCCATCCGGTCGCGGGCGACGACAAGTATGGCGATCCGGACGTCAACAAGCGCCTGCGCGAGCAAGTCGGGCTCAAGCGCCTGTTCCTGCATGCGGCGTCGATGGAGTTCGCGCTGGACGACGGGCGCGTCCCATACGTGCTCAACGCACCGCTGGCGTCGGAGCTGGTGGTGGTGCTGGACCGGCTCGGCGGTTGAGCGCAGCGAGCCGGCGGCGGCGTGGGCGGTCGCGGGAATCGAGACACAGCACATGAACGATGGCCGCACGCCTGCATGGCGCGCGGCGGGGGCTTGTCAACCTCCTGCGCCCCCGCGGCTTTCAATCAAGCGCAAGGGTCCGTTGGCCGGGCCCGACGAGGAGAACGACATGCGACTGCTGATTGCCTCCCTGCTTGCCCTGGCGATGATGCCGGCGATGGCCGATTTTTCGTTCCGCTTCGGTGATGGCGTGGTGATCACCGGCGACAGCCCCGGCACCATCGTCCGCAAGGCCGGCCGCCAGCCGGACCGGATCGTGCAGCTGGAGAACCGCCATGGCGCCGCGGTTGGCGAGCGTTGGGAGTATTACCTCGACAACAAACAGGTGAACTTCGAGATCCGCGAAGGGCGCGTGGTGGATATCCAGGAAGTGCGCTAGAGAATAATTGCCGCCATCCCCGCGAAAGCGGGGATGAGGGCAGTTCCTGCCGCTACCGTCCTGTCTGCCGGTTCCCGCCTTGTAGGATTTTTCCTACCCCACAACGGGCAGTTCCCCGACTGTATCGGTCCGCGGGTTGGGGGATGCTGGTTCCGCCCCGGCAGCCCGCCCATGCAACGGCACTGGATGCCGCTCAGCAACGGAGTAATGGGTGCGACCTTGAGCAAGTCGTGCAGCCGGGCCGGGGCACTGTCTTCCGCACGCGGAGTGCGAAATGGAACGTCACGTGCTCAGTGTCATGCCCGATCGCAGCGGTTGGGTGCTTGTCGATGGCGGCCAGCAGGTCGAAAGGTTCCGGACCCGGCAGGGCGCCATCGCGATCGGCGAGGTGAAGGCCTACAAGCTCTTCCAGCTCGCCGGGATCCCGAGTGCGTTGGCGGTGTTCATGGACGACACCACCAGCAAGATCGAGGTGCAGTTCGGCTGAGGCGACAGCAAGAAGGCCACGCCTGCGGGCGTGGCCTTTCGCATGGTGCCGAAGGTGGGACTCGAACCCACACGCTTTTAACGGCGGCGGATTTTGAGTCCGCTGCGTCTACCGATTCCGCCACTTCGGCGCGGGCGCGAATTATAGCGGATGGCCGGGGCTCAGAATCCGCCGTAGCGGGCCATGGCGGCGGCGAGGACGAAGATCACGGCGACCAGCGCCAGTTCGAACCGGACGATGCGCTGCAGGCTGCCGACCTCGGCCGGGGCGGGCAGGAAGGCGGGATCGGCCTTCAGCGCCTTGCGCCAGCGCAGGAAGCGCACGGTCGGCCAGATCGAGACCAGGCCGACCAGCACGAAGGCGCCGACCTTGGCGTGGAACCACGGGTTGTGCAGGTAGAAGTCCTCGCCCATGACGCCGTGGAACACGCGCAGGAACCCGACCACCAGCAGCGACAGCGCGGTGATGCCGTAGCCGCGATCGATGCCGCCGAGTTTCGCCAGCACGGTGCCGTCCATGCGGCCGCGCAGCAGCACGGCCTGGGCGACGAGCATCGAGACCAGCCCGAACACCAGCAGGTGGTGGAGGGATGCGAGGGTGAGGTCGGTGAGCATGGCGCGCGTTCGTAGTCGGGGGAGCGGCGAGGGTAGCAATGCCGGGTGACTGCGGACGGTGCCGCAAGTCACAT
>DATCYC010000251.1:0-1663 GCA_036570525.1 Luteimonas sp. | reverse complement strand
CATGCCGGCCATCGACAGCATCGCGGTCGCGGCGATGGCGATGCCGTACAGGCCACCGAGCGCGTGCGCGCCCCAGATCGCGATACATACCGCGATCACCGGCCACGCGGTGGACTTCATCGAGATGCCCAGGCCGGCGATGATGTTGGTGCCGTGGCCGGTGGTCGACGCCGCGGCGATGTGCTGCACCGGCTTGTACTCGGTACCGGTGTAGTACTCGGTGATCCACACGATCACCCCGGTCAGCACCAGGCCGATCAGCGCACAGCCGTACAGGCTCAGCGCGCCGTAGCTGTTGTCGGCCATCAGCTGGGTGGTGATCGGGTAGAACGCGATCGCCGCCAGCACCGCCGACACGATCACGCCCTTGTACAGCGCGCCCATGATCGAGCCGCCTTCCTTCACCTTGACGAACAGTGCACCGATGATCGAGGCGATGATCGACGCACCACCGAGCACCAGCGGGTACAGCACCGCGTTGCTGCCGGCCTCGGCCGCCATCAGGCCGCCGAGCAGCATCGTGGCGATCACGGTCACCGCGTAGGTCTCGAACAGGTCCGCGGCCATGCCGGCGCAGTCGCCGACGTTGTCGCCGACGTTGTCGGCGATCACCGCCGGGTTGCGCGGGTCGTCCTCGGGGATGCCGGCCTCGACCTTGCCCACCAGGTCGGCGCCGACGTCGGCGCCCTTGGTGAAGATGCCGCCGCCCAGGCGCGCGAAGATCGAGATCAGCGAGGAGCCGAACGCCAGGCCCACCAGCGCGTGCAGCGCCGCCTCGCCGGTGATGCCCATCTGCGCCAGCACCATCCAGTAGCCGGCCACGCCCAGCAGGCCCAGGCCGACGACCAGCATGCCGGTGATCGCGCCGCCGCGGAATGCGACGTCCATCGCCGCGCCCATGCCCTTGCGTGCCGCCTCGGCGGTGCGGACGTTGGCGCGCACAGAGACGTTCATGCCGATGTAGCCGGCCGCCCCGGACAGGATGGCGCCGATCGCGAAACCGATCGCGGTGGGCCAGTTGAGGAAGAAGCCGATCAGGACCAGCAGCACCACGCCGGCGATCCCGATCGTCGTGTACTGGCGGTTGAGGTAGGCGCGGGCGCCTTCCTGGATCGCGCCGGCGATCTGCTGCATGCGTTCGTTGCCCGCCGGCTGCCGGTTGATCCAGCCGGCCGAAAAGATCCCGTAGACGATCGCGACGGCCGCGCAGGCCAGTGCCAGCCACAAACCATACTGCTCAAGCATGAATTTCCTCCCCGGAAATGAAGCGTTGGAACAACAGCGGAACTATCGCACAGGGTATCGAGACTCGATGTTGCAGTGCGGGAGGGTGGGAATGGCGGACGAATTCGAGCGCGACCCACGGCTTGTCTCCCTCCCCATCAGGGGGAGGGCCGGGGTGGGGGTGGGCTTCCTGTCAGCAGGATCGTTGTTGAACCTGTCCGCACTGAAACCCATCCCCACCCAACCCTCCCCTTGAAGGGGAGGGCTTCGATGCGCCTTCGGTCGGGTTCACTCTCACCCGTGAGCAGAGATTCAGCCGGCGCGTGACAGCCTTTGCGGCCTGTCCCCCGTGGAAGCCCCCATGCGCCCGATCCTCCCGCTCCTGCTGCTGGCCGCGCTGCCGGCCTTCGCCGCCGATCCGGTCCCGGAGATCACCCGC
>DATCYC010000250.1:0-5137 GCA_036570525.1 Luteimonas sp. | reverse complement strand
GGCGGCAGCGAGCTTGCGGTGGAATACGACGACACCGGCAACGCCGCCGTCACCCTCGGCGGCACCGACGGCACGGTGGTCTCGAACGTGGCCGACGGCGTGGCCGCGGGCGATGCGGTCAACAAGGGCCAGCTCGACGCCACCAGCGCAGGCACGCTGGATTCGGCCAACGCCCACGCCGACGCCCGCGACGCGGCCACGCTCGCCTCGGCCAACGGCTACACCGACACCGTCGCCGTGCAGACGCTGGACGCGGCCAACACCTACACCGACGCCGTGTTCGCGCAGTTCAACAGCGAGCTGGACACCTTCCGCGAGGATGTCGACCGGCGCTTCCGCGATCAGGACCGCCGCATCGACAAGCTGGCGGCGATGAGCGGCGCCTACGCCGGCATGGCGATGAACACCGCCGGCCTGGCCGGCGCCAACCGCATCGGCGTGGGCGTGGGCGGCCAGAACGGCGAGTCGGCACTGGCCGTGGGCTACCAGCGCGCGATCGGCAACCGCGCCAGCATCTCGATCGGCGCGGCCTTCGGCGGCGGCGAGTCGAGCGTGATGGGCGGCGCCGGCTTCAGCTGGTAGCGCAGGGTTTCGTGCGAAGGGACGGCCACCGCAGGCCGGCGGCGGTCGTCCCGATGGCGCACGGGAGCCGTGTCCCCCGACCGGCGGGACGCGAGTCCGGCAGCGGCGGAATCAGCGACCGGGATCGTCGGAAGGCGGCTCCGGGCCGGCGCTGCCCGGATCCAGCGGCACGAGGCCGCCTACGTGGACGTTCCCGCGCGGCGGCGGGGCGCCCCAGGCTTGGGCCTGGCGCTGCCAGTACTTGGCCACGTCCCAGTTTTCCGCGGCGTAGTAGTCGTCCGCCGACACGTGGATGCCCGCGCTGGCCAGCGGCCCGGTGCCCGGCGCCATGCCCTTGTTGCGGGCGAACAGGCCGGGGCGGTCGTTGTCGATGTGGCCGACGAATCCCAGCCGGCTGCCGGTGGAAACGTGCTGGTAGCGTCGCAGGACCTTCGCCAGCCGCGGGCCGGCGCTGTCGTCGCCGTATTCGTCCATCAGCGGGCGGCCGACGTCGATGGCCCGCTCGCGCTCGCGCGCGTCGAGGCTGCTCCAGTAGCGTTCGCGCAGGATCACGAAGTTCGGAAACCTGCGCTCGGCGGCGATATCCATCCACGCATAGCCACGCGGCCTGTCCTGCGCCACGCCTGTCCCCTTCCAGTACATCTCCGCCAGCATCGCCTGCGCCGGCTTGTCGCCGTAGCGCGCCGCGCGCAGGAACTGGTCGAGCGCGATGTCGTATTCGTGCCGGCTGTACGAGTGCAGCGCCTCGCGCCGCCAGCGCACGTCCGGATGGCCGGTGAGGAAGCCCGCGGTCATCATCTGCGGCGGGACGCCGGGTTCGCCGACGAAATTGCCCAGCACCGGCCTTTCGACCGGTGGCTGCAGCGCCACCCCCGCGGGCGCCTGCTGCGCATGCGCCGGGGCGGCGAGCGCGGCGACGGCCAGAAGCAACGTGATCGCGCGGATCTTCATGTCGTCCTCCAGGTCCAGGGCAGGCGGTTCCGGCGCCGGGAATGCGGCTCCCGCGACCATGCCCTCTTGTTTTCACTACGTCGCAGCGACAGCATCCGTCGCAGTCCGGGCAAACGCACGCACGCCGCGGTCGGCTTGCGCGCCGGGCGGGGAACCACGGCCTGGCGGTACAACAGGCGCCTCCGCGCGCCGATGCGCCGTGCCGCCGCCTATTCCTCGGGCGGCGGCGTTGTTCCCGGAATGGCGTCGGCGGGAACCTCCGGAGCCTCCGGCGCGGCGGCATCCACGTCGGGAGCGGTCGCCGGCACCCGTGAATCCACGGCCGGCCCATCGGTCTGCTCGACCTCGCCGACGGTGACCCGCCCGATGCGCGGCTGCTGCCAGATCGCGTCATGCCACTGCTGGTACTTTTCGGGTTCCCAGTAGCGCGCGTCGTAGAACTTGCTGCCGTCGATCTGCTGGTAGCCGCCGGGGCCGGGCACGTAGATCTTCAGGCTGCCGACCATGCCGGTGCGGCTGCCGGTCATCTCCCGCCGGCCGCGCCGCAGCGCGATGGCGATGCGCGGCTTGGCGGCGGCGTCGCCGTAGTGCGCATAGACCTCCTGCCCCGCCTCCAGCGCGCGCGCGCGCTCGGCCTCGTCGAGGGCGCTCCAGTAACGCTCGCGCAAGCCGAGGAAACCGGCATAGCCACGCTCGGCGGCGAGGTCCATCCATGCATAGGCGAGCGCGCGGTCGCGTTCGACGCCGTCTCCGTTCCACAGCATCTCCGCCACCATGCCCTGCGACGGCTTGTCGGCGAAGTGCGCTGCGCGGCGGAAGAACTTGAACGCATCCCCGTGCCGGTCCTCGCGCATCGCTTCCATGCCCAGCAGGCGATAGCGCAGGTCGGGATGGCTGTTGAGGAACCCTGACGTCACCATGACCGGGTTCTCTGTCGGGTCGGGCGGCAGCGGCGGCTTGTCGGCCATGCTCGCGAAAGCGGTCGACAGCAACACGGGCAGGCACCACCAGGTCTTTCGCATCGGTATTCCGGCATCTTTCCAGGATGAGATCCACATCCTAGACAGGCCTCACTGCCGTGTCTGCAAACCGATGGCACATCCACCCGCCGGGTAAGATGCGCGTCCGCCTCCAGCGCTTTCCCGATGCACGGCCTCAACCCCCAACAATCCGCTGCGGTCGCCCACGTCGAAGGCCCGCTGCTGGTGCTCGCAGGCGCGGGCAGCGGCAAGACCCGGGTGATCGTGGAGAAAATCGCGCACCTGATCGGCACGGGCCGCCATCCGGCCAGGCGCATCGCCGCGATCACCTTCACCAACAAGTCGGCAAAGGAAATGCGCGAGCGCGTCGCCAAGCGCATCCGCGGCGACGGCGCGGAGGGGCTGACGGTCTGCACCTTCCACGCGCTGGGCCTGAAGCTGCTGCAGATCGAGCACGCGAAAGCCGGTTTGCGGCGCGGTTTTTCGATCTTCGACGCCGACGACACGGCGAGCCAACTCAAGGACCTGCTGCCCGGCGCGAAGCCCGACGCGGTGCAGGCCGCGCATGGCCTGATCTCGCGGGCGAAGAACGCCGGGCTGTCGCCGGAGCAGGCGCTGGAAGCCTCGCGCTCGACGCGCGAGCGCGAGGCCGCGGCGCTGTACGCGAAGTACCAGGCGCGGCTGTCGGCGTTCAACGCGGTGGACTTCGACGACCTGATCCGGCTGCCGGTGGAACTGCTCGAGAACGACGCCGACGTCGCCCTGGGCTGGCGCGAACGCATCGGCTACCTGCTGGTCGACGAATGCCAGGACACCAACGACGCCCAGTACCGGATGCTCAAGGCGCTGGCCGGCGACAAGGGCAACTTCACCTGCGTGGGCGACGACGACCAGAGCATCTACGCCTGGCGCGGCGCCAACCCGGAGAACCTGTCGCAGCTGGCCCGGGACTACCCGGCGCTGAAGGTGGTCAAGCTCGAACAGAACTACCGCTGCAGCAACCGCGTGCTGCGCGCGGCCAATGCGCTGATCGCCAACAATCCGCACGAGCACCCCAAGACGCTGTGGAGCGCACAGGCCGACGGCGAACGCATCCGGGTCTGGGAGTGCCGCGACGGCATGCACGAAGCCGAGCGCGTGGCCGGCGAGATCCACTTCATCAACCAGGCCCGCGGCGCGCCGTGGAGCGACTTCTGCATCCTGTTCCGCGGCAACCACCAGTCGCGCGCGCTGGAGAAGGCGCTGCAGCTGCTGCGCGTGCCGTACCACCTCAGCGGCGGCACCGCGTTCCTCGACCGCGGCGAGGTCAAGGACGCGCTGTCGTGGCTGCGGCTGGTGGCCAATCCCGATGACGATGCGGCGTTCCTGCGCGCGGTGCA
The DNA here is from genome assembly GCA_036570525.1 of Luteimonas sp. Lineage (GTDB taxonomy): Bacteria > Pseudomonadota > Gammaproteobacteria > Xanthomonadales > Xanthomonadaceae > Luteimonas. Next base: position 1,245 of record DATCYC010000250.1, on the reverse strand, counting down.
GTCGCCGGCGCGCGGGGTCGGCGCGACTTCGCTGGCGAAGCTGGCCGAGATTGCGCAGCACGCCCACCTGCCACTGTCGCGCGCCGCGGAATCGATCGGCCTGCTCAAGCAGCTGCCGCCGCGTGCGGCGAACGCATTGAGCGGCTTCGCCGACATCGTCCGTGGCCTGCGCAGCGATGCGTCGCGGCTGCCACCGGCCGAGCTGGTGCGCAAGCTCAACGAGCGCTCCGGCCTGCTCGCCGCGCTGCGCGCGCAGTGCAAGACCGAGCAGTTGTTCAAGATCCGCCGCGGCAACCTGGACGAACTGGCCGACTGGTTCGACGGCGCGCGCGGCGGCGCCGGGCCGGGCGAGTTGGCCGCATCGCTCGCCCTGCTCACCCACGCCGACAAGAACGAGGCCGGCAACCAGGTGCGGCTGATGAGCCTGCACGCGGCCAAGGGGCTGGAGTTCCGCTACGTGTTCATCGTCGGCGTCGAGGACGGCACCCTGCCGCACGAGGCCAGCCTCGACGAGGGCCGCCTGGACGAGGAGCGGCGCCTGCTCTACGTCGGCATCACCCGCGCCAAGGAACAGCTGTGGCTGTCGCACTCGCGCGAGGCGCAGCGCTGGGGATCGAAGCTGCGGCTTGCACCCAGCCGCTTCCTCGACGAGCTGCCGGTCGCGGAGCTGCAGCGCGACGGCGCCGACCCGGTCGCCGATGCCGCACGCAAGAAGGAGCGCGCCGACGTCGGCTTCGCCGCGATCAAGGCGATGCTGGAAGGCTGAGCGGCGACCGGCGATTGCCGATCACCTGGCTTCGCTAGACTCGACGACCTCCCCGCTGCCGGTCGGTTCGCCATGCGCCACTCGATCCTCGCCGTTTCCCTGCTCGCCGCCGCGCTGTCGCTGGCGGGCTGCCAGTCCATGCCGCCGCAAGTGTCCCAGGCCGGCGCACCCACCGTGCCGGTGGAAGCGAAAGCGGGCGCCTCCGGCAGCGTTGCCGACGACAACCTCAACGCCGTGCTCTGGGTGCAGACCTCGGCCGAGTACAGGGCCGCGGCCGAAACGGTCTACCGCGCCGCCACCGACCAGCTCGACGCGGCGCTGGCGCAAGCCCACTGGGATGCACTGCTGCCCTCCGATCGCGACAACGCCGGCGACACCGCATCCCTGAAGCCGGCGGTGATCATGGATATCGACGAAACCGTGCTCGACAACTCGCCCTACCAGGCGCGGCTGATCCGCGACCAGGCCCAATACAGCGA
>DATCYC010000249.1:0-2346 GCA_036570525.1 Luteimonas sp. | reverse complement strand
GGGTGCCGGCGGGCGCCGGCGCTTCGTCGGTCGTCGGCGGAATGGTCTCGCGCGATGGCGGCGGGACGTGCGGCATCGCCATCGCTACGACTTCGCGGCCGGTTCCGGTTCGCCGCCCATCGCCTCGACGATGCGCGCGCGGGCCAGTTCGGCGATGCCCCGGCGCCCTTCCGCGTCGCCGGGCACGATCGGCTGCAGGAACACGACTTCCACCACCCGCGGCGGCTCGCCGATCAGGCGCAGGAAGTTGGCGAGGAAGCTTTCCTTCGGCCGGAACGCGACGATCGTCTGCGCCGAAGCGTCGGCGCCGTAGCGCAGCGCCACCGGCTGCACCGGCGCGCCGGCCTCGACCGCGGCCAGGAAGATGCGCGCGTGGAACGGACCGACCTCGTCGCCGTGGCCGGTGCGCCCCTCCGGGAACACGCCGACCGAATGCCCCGAGCGCAGCCGCGCCAGCATCACCTGCAGCACGCCACCCAGCGACTCCTGGCTGCCGCGCTGGTGGAAGATCGTTTCGCCGCGCGTGGCCAGCCAGCCGACCAGCGGCCAGCCGGCGATCTCGCGCTTGGCGACGAACCCCATCATGCGCTGGCTGTGCAGGGTGACGATGTCGACCCAGCTGACGTGGTTGGCGACGAACAGCGTCGCCGCCGGCACCGGCGCGCCGATGCGGACGAGGCGGAAGCCGAACACCCGCAGCATTCCCGACGACCACGCGCGCACCATGCGGTGGTCCAGGCGCGAGCCGCCGAATTCGAGGTTGCCCCACGGCGGCAGCATCAGCAGCAGCGTGACCGGCAGGTCGACCAGGATGTGCCACAGCAGGAACGGCACCCGGTACAGGTAGCGCAGCGCACGCGCGGCTCCGCCCGCGGCTGGAGCCGCGGATTGGTCGGGGGAAGGCTGCGCGGTCATCCGCGCAAAGATACCGGATGCCCGGCGGGCGAGGAATCGGAAGCGTGGCCTCGCCCGGTCGAACGCGGCAGGCGACGGCTCTTGTGGGAGCGGCTTCAGCCGCGGCGCGGCACCACCGCCAGCGTCAGGCGCGACACGCAGGCCAGGCGGCCGCGGTCGTCCTCGATGCGGATCTCCCACACCTGGGTGCTGCGGCCCACGTGCAGCGGCCGCGCGGTGCCGGTGACGGTGCCTTCGCGCACGCCGGCCAGGTGGTTGGCGTTGATCTCGATGCCCACGCACATGCGGTCGTCGTCGACGCACAGGTTGCCCGCGCTGCTACCGAGCGTTTCGGCCAGCAGCACCGAGGCGCCGCCGTGCAGCAGGCCGTAGGGCTGGTGGGTGCGCGCGTCGACCGGCATCGTGCCGCGCACGTAATCGTCGCCGATTTCGGTGAACACGATGCCCAATGCCTCCATCGCGGTGTTGCGCGAGGAGGCGTTGAGTGCTTCGAGACTGGTGGCCTTGCGGAAGATCACGTCGCTGCCCGCGGCGTGCAGGAGCGATGGATCACTTGAAGGTGAACAGCCCCGGGCGCCATGCGCGCGTGTAGCTGCGCCGGCCGCCGTAGCCGCTGCTGCTGCCGTAGCCGACGCCGACATCGCGCTCGCGGCGCGTGTGCATGCGGTCGACCAGCTCCTCGCGGCGGCTCTCCAGCCAGTCGGCCTGGCCGACGGTGGCCGGCTCGACGCCGCGCTTGGTCGCCTCGTGGGCGCGGTACTCGCAGAAATCGTCGTAGGCGTCGAGCTCGTGGCGCAGCTCGCGCACGCACAGCTCGATCATGATCGCGTCGTCGAGGAAGCCGAGCACCTCGACCTGGTCGGGGATCACGTCCTTGGGATCGACGAAGTAGAGCAGCGCCGACATCACCCGCTGGCGGTCCTTGTCCTCCATGTGCCAGCCCTGGTCGCGGACCATGGCGATCATGTCGTCGAGCTGCAGCAGGCGCTCACGGACGAAATCCGGGATATGCACCTTTTGCGCATCGGCCAGCAGCTTGCCGGCGGCGGCCACCACTTCGTCGGGCGTCTTGCCCTCCGCGGCCTTGCGCGACGTCTCCATCGCCTTCTGGAAGTGCTCGAGATCGCGATCGCTGAGATCGATGGTCACTGTGATCGACATGGCCGGTCCGCGGGAAGGGAAAGACTGCGAAGACTAGGGCGCCGCACGCGCAGGCGTCAACAAACCGCTGCCCGCCGCGCCGCGGCTGCGGCGGTTCAACCGCAACGGAAATAGACGTTGGCCCAGTTCGTGGCGTAATGCTTGCCGCTGGCATAGCCGCTGCTGTTGCCGTAGCCGACGCCGAAATCGCGGTTGCGCGGAGCGTCGCGGTAGGACGCCGGACGGGCGGTGGACCGCGCGGGCTGGCGGCGGGGGGCGGAGGTGGTCGGG
>DATCYC010000248.1:0-4124 GCA_036570525.1 Luteimonas sp. | reverse complement strand
TCGTTGCCCAGCACCTCGTCGACGACGTGGTGCCACACCGGGACGATCTTGCCGGCCTGGATCTTGGCCTGCAGCTTGTCCTGCATGATCTTCTCCGCGCGCAGGGTGTCGCGGCGATGCACGAGGTAGACCTTGCGCGCGATGTTGGACAGGTACAGCGCTTCTTCGACCGCGGTGTTGCCGCCGCCGACCACGGCCACGTCCTGCTCCTTGTAGAAGAAGCCGTCGCAGGTCGCGCAGGCGGAAACGCCGCGGCCCTTGAACTTCTCCTCCGACTCCAGCCCCAGGTACTTCGCCGTGGCGCCGGTGGCGATGACCAGCGCGTCGGCGGTGTAGTCGCCGTTGTCGCCCTTGAGGCGGAACGGCCGCTGCGACAGGTCGGCGGTGTGGATGTGGTCGAAGATGGTTTCGGTTTCGAAGCGCTCGGCATGCGCCTGCATGCGCACCATCAGGTCCGGGCCCATCAGGCCGTGGGCGTCGCCGGGCCAGTTGTCGACCTCGGTCGTGGTCATCAGCTGGCCGCCCATCTGCAGGCCGGTGACGACGACGGGCTTGAGGTTGGCGCGTGCCGCGTAGACGGCGGCGGTCCAGCCGGCGGGGCCGGAACCGAGGATCAGCAGGCGGCAGTGCTTGGAAGTGCTCATGTATACTCGCGGGCGGAATGAAACGTGCCTGGAACCGGTGGAAACCACCGCGCTCCGGGCGACGTTGCGGGACCATTAGCTTGGCGACCGCAACGCCGCTTATCAAGGTGCGCCGGCAGACCTGAGCGTGCCGCATGCGTCGTGTGCATCCTGGCTGCGCGAGAACAACTTCGGAGCCCGCGCATCACGAGTGTGCGGGCTTTCACCATGTCAGGCACGTGGATGCGCAATCCGCGGCCGGGAAATACGGAGAATGCAGATGCGTATCGGCGTACCCAGCGAAACCAAGACCCTCGAAGGCCGCGTCGCACTGGTGCCGGCGGCGGCCGGCGACCTGGTCAAGCGCGGCCACGAGGTTTGGCTGCAGAAGGACGCGGGCGTGAAGTCCGGTTTCCGCGACGAGGCCTACACCGCGCTGGGCGTGAAGATCGCGCCCGACGCCGCCGCGCTGTACGAAAAGGGCGAACTGATCGTCAAGGTCAAGGAGCCGATCGCCGGCGACCTGCAGCACCTGCGCAAGGACCACCTGCTGTTCTGCTACCTGCACCTGGCCGCCGAGCCGGCGCTGACCAAGCAGTTGCTGGATATCGGCCTGACCGGCGTCGCCTTCGAGACCGTCGAGCTGCCCAACGGCGACCTGCCGCTGCTGGCGCCGATGTCGATCGTCGCCGGCAAGATCGGCGTCCAGGTCGGTACCCACCTGCTGCACCAGCCCATGGGTGGCAAGGGCAAGCTGCTCGGCGGCCTGCCGTCGACCGAACGCGGCAACGTGGTGGTGTTCGGCGCGGGCAAGGCGGGCGGGGCATCGGCGGCACTGGCGGCGTCGGCCGGCGCCAACGTCACCGTGTTCGAGATGCGCCAGGACCGCATGGACGAGATGATGCGGCTGGGCCACAACGTCACCGCGCTGTATCCGTACCACGACGTGGTCGCGCGCGCCGTCGCCGCCGCGGACCTCGTGGTTGGCGCCGTGCTCGTCGCCGGCGCCCGCGCGCCGCACGTGATGACCCGCGAGATGCTCAAGGGCATGGAGGACGGCAGCGTGGTGGTCGACATCGCCATCGACCAGGGCGGCTGCTTCGAGACCTCGCGCCCGACCAACTGGAAGGAGCCGACCTACGTGGAGGAGGGCGTGACCCACTTCTGCGTGACCAACATGCCCGGTGCGGTGCCGCAGACCTCGTCGCAGGCGATCTGCGCGGCGATCCTGCCGTGGGTGAACAAGATCGCCGCCGGCGGCGACTGGCGCGGCAATCCGGCGCTGGTGCGCGGCATCAACGTCGAGGGCGGCAAGCTGGTGCATCCTGCGCTCGAGGGGATGCAGCTTCCGGAGTAAGGGCAGGCAAGCCCCGGACGGCCCTGTCTTCCAAGGGGCGTCCCGCCGGGGACCGGGGGCGCCGCGTCCGGTCGGTGCCCGTGGAACGGCCCGGCGCCTCGAACAGGACGGCGGTCGCAATCCGACAATAATTGCGTAGAATCATCCAATTGCAGGGTTTTCTTAAGGTCTGACCGCACGGTGGCAGCACGCCCGATCAAGGAACGCAGCAAGCGGCAGCGCGCGAGCGCGGCGACGGGGCCTGCGAAGGCGCCGAACCCGCGTCGCCAGCGGCTGTGGCGCGACATCGCGCTGATCCTGATCGCTCCGCTGCTGCTGTACCTGCTGGCCAGCCTGCTGTCGTTCTCGCCCAGCGATCCCGGCTGGTCGCACTCGGGCAGCCTGACCGCGCCGCTGCACAACGTGGGCGGACGCGTGGGCGCGTGGCTGGCGGACGTCCTGCTGCACCTCACCGGCTACGTCGCCTACCTGCTGCCGGTGATGCTGGGTGCGATCGCCTGGATCGCCCTGTTCGGCATGGACACCGACGGCGACGGCGAGGCCGACCTCGGCCCGGCGCTGCGCCTGGTCGGCATCGTCGGCTTCCTGGTCTCGGCCACCGGCCTGCTGTACCTGCGCTTCGGCGCCGCCGAGGATTTCACCGGCACCAGCGGTGGCATCCTCGGCCGGCTGGTCGGCAACTCGCTGTACGCCGGCTTCGGGCCGGTCGGCGGCAACCTGTTCCTGCTCGCGCTGCTGCTGGTGTCGGTGACCCTGGCCACGGGCCTGTCCTGGCTGGCGGTCATGGATCGCATCGGCCAGTGGGTGCTGAAGCTGCCGGACCTGTTCCGCCGCGGCAGCCAGCAGGCCGCGCAGTGGCAGGAGGCGCGCGCCTACCGCGAGGAGCGCACCGAGACGCGCAAGGTCGAGACCGAACTGCGCGCCAGGCGCGAGAAGGTGAAGATCGAACCGCCGCCGGCGGCGCAGGTGGAAAAGAGCGACCGGGCAAAGCGCGAGCAGCAGATCCCGCTGTTCCACGTCGGCGACGGCACCGGCATCCCGCCGTTGGCCCTGCTCGACGATCCCAAGCCGCAGCCCAAGGGCTACGACGAGGACACGCTGGAAACCCTGTCGCGGCAGATCGAGTTCAAGCTCAAGGATTTCCGCATCGAGGCGCAGGTGGTCGGCGCCTACCCGGGCCCGGTGATCACCCGCTTCGAGATCGAACCGGCACCGGGCATCAAGGTCAGCCAGATCAGCTCGCTGGACAAGGACATCGCGCGCGGGCTGTCGGTGAAGTCGGTGCGCGTGGTCGACGTGATCCCGGGCAAGTCGGTGGTCGGCCTGGAGACGCCCAACACGCACCGCGAGATGATCTATCTCAGCGAGCTGCTGCGTTCGAAGGAATACGACAAGGCGTCCAGCGCGCTCACGCTCGCCCTGGGCAAGGACATCGCCGGCCGGCCGACGGTCGCCGACCTGTCGCGCATGCCGCACCTGCTGGTCGCCGGCACCACCGGTTCGGGCAAGTCGGTGGCGGTCAACGCGATGGTGCTGTCGCTGCTGTACAAGGCCTCCGCCAAGGACGTGCGGATGCTGATGATCGACCCGAAGATGCTCGAGCTGAGCGTCTACCAGGGCATCCCGCACCTGCTGGCGCCGGTGGTCACCGACATGAAGGAGGCCGCCAACGGCCTGCGCTGGTGCGTGGCGGAGATGGAGCGGCGCTACAAGCTGATGAGCGCGGTGGGCGTGCGCAACCTGGCCGGCTTCAACAAGAAGGTCAAGGACGCGCAGGACAGCGGCCAGCCGATGCTGGATCCGCTGTTCAAGCCGAACCCCGAGTCGGACGAGGTCGCCCAGCCGCTCGAGACTTTGCCGTTCATCGTCGTGTTCATCGACGAATTCGCCGACATGATGATGATCGTCGGCAAGAAGGTGGAGGAACTGATCGCACGCCTGGCGCAGAAGGCGCGTGCGGCCGGCATCCACCTGATCCTGGCCACGCAGCGGCCGTCGGTGGACGTGATCACCGGCCTGATCAAGGCCAACATCCCCACCCGCATCGCGTTCCAGGTGTCGAGCAAGATCGACTCGCGCACCATCCTCGACCAGTCCGGTGCGGAGACGCTGCTCGGCCACGGCGACATGCTCTACCTGCCGCC
>DATCYC010000247.1:0-10626 GCA_036570525.1 Luteimonas sp. | reverse complement strand
GCGCACCGCGCGCACGGCAAGCCGGGTGCGCGCAACGGCGCACCGGGCCACGCCGGCCCGAAGCGCAAGAGCGGGCAGGGTGCGTATGCGGGTCGCCGCGATACGCGCGCCGGCTGATCGGCGGTTCGCAGGATGAAGAAGGGCCGGCATTGCCGGCCCTTCTTCGTGGATGAAACGACTGCTCTGTGCAGGAGCGGCTTCAGCCGCGAGCTCTTGATCCTGGAGCCGAACCAAAAGCTCGCGGCTGAAGCCTCTCCTGCAAAAGCCAGGAGCTACTCCACCGTCACCCGCTTGCGGTTGTCCCCGGAGCTGCGGTCGACCAGCTTGTTGTACGGGTCGATGCCGGCCTCGTACGGCTCCTCGTCGAGCACCAGCTCGATGGTGTTGTCGGTGCCGGTGATGTGGTGCTTCTCCAGGTACAGCACCTTCTCGTCGGACTCCTCGCCGCCGGGCGGGCGCGAGAACACGCCGATGTCGACGATCTCGTCCATCGGCTCCTCGGACTCCTTGCCCTTGCCCGCGGCGACCAGCTTGGCCGAGTGCACCTTCAGCGTCAGCGCGTACTTGCCGTCCGCGCGTTTGGTCGCCGTCGCCTCAACGGCGCGGTTGTCGAAGAACACGATGCGCTCGAACATGTCGCGGATCAGCGGGTGGTACTTCTCGTCGGTGCCCGCGTACAGGTCGGCCAGGAAATCGCGCGTGGTCGGGTAGGGCGGGCCCTTGAACGCCCACTTGTCGAGGAAGCCGGACAGGATGCGGTTGAGCGTGTCCTCGCCGATCGCGTCCCTGAGCGCGTAGAACACCACCGATCCCTTGTTGTAGTGGATGTACTGCTGGTTCTCGTTGAGCGCCAGCGGCAGCTCCCGCACGCGCTCGGTGGCGCGGCTCATCAGGTAGGTGTCGAGCTCGTGCCTGAGGAACTTGCGCATCTTCCGTGGGCCGTACTCGTGCTCCATCACCATCAGCGCCGAATACTGGGCCAGCGACTCGGACAGCATCGTCGCGCCCTGCACGTTGGCGCCCACCACCTGGTGCGCCCACCACTGGTGCGCGACCTCGTGCGCGGTGACGTAGAACACGTAGTCGATCTTCTCCTCGTCGCGCAGGTCGGCGATGAAGCCGATCGACTCCGAGTACGGCACGGTGCCGGCGAAGGCCTGGGCGAACGTGGAATAGCCCGGGAACTCCAGGATGCGCAGCTGGCGGAACTGGTACGGCGAGAATTCGCGCGTGTAGTAGTCGAGCGACTTCTTCGCCGACTCGATCATGCGGTCGACGTTGTACGGATGCTTGGCGTCGTAGTAGACCTCGAGCGCCACGTCGTTCCAGCGGTCGCGCCTGACCTGCCAGTCGGCCGACAGCCAGGAGAAGAACGGCAGCAGTTTCGCTTCGGACTTGTATTCGAAGTAATTGCGGCCGTCCTTCGTCCACTTGCGCTGCAGGTAGCCCGGCGCGAGCGCGATCTGCCCGGAGGACGTCGAGACCGTGGTCTCGAAGTTCACCCAGTCCGCGCTGCCGGACAGGTAGTTGTTGTTCCACTGCGCACGGTCGTCGATCGGCGGCATCCGCGGCCGCTCGGGCAGCTCGTACTTCTTGCGATCGTTGCGGTCCTGCAGCTGCCGGCGCGCGTCGTAGCCGATCTGCGGGAGTGCGGCGAAGTTGTTGAAGAAGGTGCCGTTGTAGACCACCGCGGTGTCGCCGCCGTTGAGCGGGAAGCCGTGCGGACGCGACGTGTAGCCGAACTCCAGGTCCATTGCCGCGCCGGGTGCCAGCGGCGTGTCGAGCCGGTAGATGCGATAGCCGGAGACGGGATCGGATTCGACCAGCGTGTGGGCGGGGAGGTCGAAGCTGATGTCGTCGAGATCGGGATTGATGGTGACATGCAGGTCGGTGATCGGTTTCGACGTGCGGTTCTGCATGCGATAGCTGCCGCTGATCGTCACGCTGCGCGCTTCGGGAAAAATGTCCACGTCGGCGCTGATGTCGGTGATGCGCGGCTGCGGCAGGTCGCGATACTTGCCGTAGGCCTTCTCGTAGTCGGCCTGCCGCTGCTTGGCCAGGTCACCGGGCACGTACTCGTTGAGCACGTTGGTGTTGTGGAAGATCCAGCCGCCAAGGCCGATGAACGCCACCAGCGACGCGGCCAGCACGACCTGCAGCGGGATGCTGCTGCGCAGGCGCAGCCTGGCGGTCTTCAGCCGGTCCTTCCAGCCCAGCAAAGTGCCGCGCGGCCACATCGCCGTGGCCACGCCCAGCAGCAGCAGCGCGAACGCGCCCCAGTACGCGCGGAACCACAGCCAAGGGCCGATGAAGTGGCCGTAGCCGTTCATGTCCGAATAGGGCGTGGGCGACGCGCGGCCGTAGTTGTAGAGCACGTGGTCGAAGTCGTACATGCCGACGACCACGCGCAGGACCAGGTAGGCGATCATCAGCACGTAGCCGACGAACATGTTGCCGGTGGCGACCTGGAAGAACACCGCCAGTGCGGCCATCAGCACGAACGAAACCAGCTGCAGCCCCAGGCCCTTGGCATACAGCAGCGGCTCGATGTTGGTGTAGCCGTCGACCAGCTGGTAGCCGATGGTGAACAGCGCGCAGGCGACCAGCACCACCGCGACCACGCCCGAGAGCGCGGTCATCTTCGCCGCCAGCGGCACCCAGTCCGGCGCGGCGTAGGCATCGGTGGCCTCGGCCACGCGCATGCTGCGCTCGCGCCAGACCATCTCGCCGGCGTAGAAGGTCACGATGATGATCAGGAACAGGCTCATGCCGCCGCCGATCATGTCGAGCATCTGCGCGGTGACCGGCAGGGTCTTGGTGCCGTAGATCAGGCCGCTGAACTTGATCACGGTGAAGGTCAGCAGCAGCCCCAGCACCACCATCACGATGAACGGTGCGCCGCGCAGGGTGTTGCGCAGGTCGAACCATGACTGGTGCAGGTACTGGCGCAACTGCGCGCGCCAGTCGTTGCGCAGGGCGACCTGCGGCAGCGCCGATGCCACGCCCGCGTCGTCGTCGGCGGCTTCGGCCGTCGCCCTGCGCCGGCGCAGCACGATACCCTCGCGGTCGGAGCGGAACAGGCTGAACGCGGCCACCAGCATGACGAGGGAAATGCCCAGCCACAGCGCGCGGTTGCCCAACAGCAGGCCGGTGAGTTCGGGCAGCTGGCTGTTGAACTGGGCGCTGGACCAGTAGCGGATGTGCTCGGCGACGGCGGCGCCGCCGGACGGGTCGATCAGCGCGCCGATCCAGCGGCTGTCGAGGTCGCTGGTGAACGATCCGGACATCGACCACAGCACGAAGAACACGATCACGCCCAGGTAGGTGTAGAGCATCGATCGGGTGAGCGTGGCCAGCAGGAACATCAGCGACGACACGAACAGCAGGTTCGGCAGCACCAGCACGCCGAACGCCCAGGCGTAGGCCAGCCACGGCGTCGGCCCCAGTCGCGAGCTGTCCAGCCACGGCATCAGGCTGCCGACGTACAGGCCGATCGCCATCGCCAGCATGATCGCGAAGGTGGCGATCACGCCGCCGCCGAAGCGGCCCAGCAGGTAGTCGCGCTTCTTCATCGGCGTGGCAAAGAACAGCTCGGCGGTGCGCTGCTCGAAGTCGCGGATGGCGATGCCGGCGACGAAGATCGTTGCCAGCAGCACGCTGATCACGCTGAACGAGCCGAGGATGGAGATCACCACCGCCGGCGCATTGCGCATGATGTTGCCGACGCCGCCGCCGATGCTCACGTTGTCCGAGGCCATGGTGCCGAAGCCCATCAGCGCATAGACCGCGACGACGATCCAGAACACGCCGTTCTTCAGCAGCTGGCCCAGTTCGAATCCCAGCAGATGGCGCAGCATGGCTCAGGCCGCCTTTGCGATGGCGTCGTCGGTGGCCGCGGCACGCCGCAGCTCGCCGAAGTACACGTCCTCCAGGTCGGGCGGGACGGCTGCGAAGCCCTCGCCCGGATTGCCGTCGCTGAGCACGTGGATCACCGGCTGGCCGGCGACCAGTCGCGACGAAAGCACGCTGTGGGCGGCGAAATGCTCGTCCAGCGCGGCCTTGTCGACCGTCTTCTTCCACACCCGGCCGTCGAGCGAGGCGATCGCCTCGCGCGGCTCGCCGGTCAGGCGCAACTCGCCCTGGGCGATGATCGCCATGCGCGGGCACAGGTCGGTGACGTCCTCGACGATGTGCGTGGACAGGATCACCACCACCTGCTCGCCGACCTCGGCCAGCAGGTTGAGGAAGCGGTTGCGCTCCTGCGGATCCAGGCCCGCGGTGGGCTCGTCGACGATGATCAGCTGCGGCTTTCCGATCAGCGCCTGGGCGATGCCGAAGCGCTGGCGCATGCCACCGGAAAACGTGCCGAGCTTGCGGTGCCGCACTGGCCACAGGTTCACCTGCCGCAACAGCGCGTGCACGAGTTCCTTGCGCTGCCTGCCGTCGACCACGCCCTTGAGGATCGCGAAGTGGTCCAGCATCGCCACCGCCGAAACCTTCGGGTACACGCCGAATTCCTGCGGCAGGTAGCCCAGCCGGCGGCGCGCTTCGGTCTTGTCGGCCAGCACGTCCAGGTCGCCCAAGTGCACGCTGCCGCTGTCGGCATCCTGCAAGGTGGCGATGGTGCGCATCAGCGTGGACTTGCCGGCGCCGTTGGGCCCGAGCAGGCCGAACATGCCGGTCGGGATGTCGAGGGTGATGCCCTTCAGGGCCTGCACGCCATTGGCGTAGGTCTTGGACAGGTCTCGGATCTTGAGCATGTTGGCGGTTCCCCGGAAGCAGCGGACATCCTAAACGCTGCGCCGGCGCGTGTAACCGCGCCGGAAGTCATGCGTCGACGTGCGGGGCCGGAAGAAGCGTAGGAGCGCACTGGGGCGCGACAAGGCTTTACCGGGAAAGCCTGTCGCGCCCCAGTGCGCTCCTACGCCGTCGATGCGGGATCAGCCCTTCTGCTTTTCCGCTATCCAGCGATCGATCTTGCCTTCGAGGATCTGCAGCGGCACGGCGCCGTCCTTGAGCACTTCGGCGTGGAACTCGCGCACATCGAACTCCGGCCCCAGCGCCTTCTCCGCCTTCGTGCGCAGAGACTGGATCTTCAGCTCGCCGATCTTGTAGGCCAGCGCCTGCCCGGGCCACGCGATGTAGCGTTCGGCTTCGGCGGTCGCTTGGGTTTTGCTTTCGGCGGAATTGTCGAGCATGTACTTGATCACCTGCTCGCGGGTCCAGTCCTTGCTGTGCAGGCCGGTGTCGGTGACCAGTCGTATCGCGCGCCACAGTTCGTTCTGCAGGTAGCCGAAGTAGTCGTACGGCGTTTCGTACACGCCCAGCGACTTGCCCAGCGACTCGGCGTACAGGCCCCAGCCTTCGATGAAGGCGGTCTCGCCGCCGAAGCGGCGGAACTTCGGCAGCCCGGTCAGCTCCTGTTGCAGCGCCAGCTGGAAATGGTGGCCGGGGATCGCTTCATGCAGGAACAGGTCCTCCGCGTCCCAGGTCTTGCGGGTCGGCAGGTCGTAGGTGTTGACGTAGAAGATGCCGGGGCGCGAACCATCCTCGCTGGGCGTCATGTAGCTGCCGCCGGCGGCGGACTTGGCCCGGTACGGTTCCACCGGGCGGATCTCGAACGGCGCCTTGGGCACCAGCGAGAACTGCTCGGGGATGCGCTTGTTGATACGGTCCTCGAGCGAGCGGTAGTACGTGAGCAGCGCGTCCTCGCTTTCGAAGCTGAACTGCGGGTCGGTCTTCATGAACCCGAAGAACTCCTGCAGCGTTCCATCGAAGCCGGCCTCGGCCATCACCTTGCGGATCTCGCCGTGGATGCGCGCGACCTCGTCCAGGCCCAGCTGGTGGATCTCCGCGGGCGTCATGTCGGTGGTGGTCGACTGGTGCGCGTTGAAGGCGTACCAGTCTTCGCCGTTGGGCAGCTTGTCCAGGCCCACGCTCTCGCGCGTGGCGGGCAGGTATTCGTCGGCGATGAAAGTGCGCAGCTTGCGGAAGGCGGGCAGCGCCTGTCCTTCGATCATCTCGCGATAGGCCGCGGTCAACCGCTTCTTGTCGGCGTCGCTGAAATCCCCGGGCATCGACTTGATCGGCCCCCACAGCAGGGTGTCCTCGGCCTTGTCCTTGATCAGCGCGTCGAGCTGCGGCACCACTTTTTCCATCAGTGCGCGCGGCTGCACCACGCCGGCTTCCATGCCCTGGCGCATGTTGTCGATCGCCGTATCGAACAGCACCGGCATGCGGTTGGCGCGCGCCAGCCAGTTGTCGTAGTCCTCGACCGTCTTGAACGGCTGCGCGCCCGTGCCCGAGCCGAGCATGATCGCGTAGCTGGCGATGCTGCCCATCTGGTTGACCGGCATCATCCAGCCCGGGTACTTCTCCGACTCCAGCGAGTCTTTCGCGTCGCGCACGAAGATCTCGTAGCTCAGCAGGTCCTGCCCGGAGAGGCCTTCGCTGCCCACCGCTTCGATCTTCTGCAGCCATCTGGTGGTGAAGTCGTGCGACTTCGCGCGGAACTGCGCGCTGTAGAAGTCGGGCAGCTGGTCGTTGTAGCGGTTGTCGCCCTGGAACGTGGCCTGCAGCGGGTTGAGCTTGAGCAGTTCTTCCCAGTACTGCTCGTACAGCGCGTCGAGCCTGGCGGCCTTGTCACTGGCGGCCACGGCCGCAGTCGCGGCTTCCTGCGCGGAGACGGGCGACGGCATGGCGAGCGCCCCGGTGAGCGTGGCGGCAATGGCGAGGCTGAGCAGCAGCGGTCGTGCGGTCGTCATGGTGTTTCCCGGGGCGATGGCAAACCCCGACTCTCACCCGATGACCCGGCCACGGCATGGGCCAAAGGTCATCGAACCTCCGCGGGGACCAGTCCCTTGAGGGAGCGGCTCAAGCCGCGAGGTCTTGCCATCGCTCCGCGCAAGCCCATGGCTCCCCGCCTGCAGGCTCAGCCCGCGGCCGCGTGCGCCCGCAGCTCGGTCGCGCGTGCCTCGCCCAGATAGCGCCGGATGCCCGCACGCGCCAGATACAGCAGCGGGATCAGCGCGACCGCCGCCAGCATCTTGTAGATGTAGTTGAGCGTGCCGACCGCGAAGAACAGCGACATCTCCCAATGCTGCGGCCCGAGCACGAACGCGATGTACAGCACGACGAAGCTGTCGATCAGCTGCGACACGGCGGTCGACCCGGTGGCCCGCAGCCACGCATGGCGGTCGCCGGTGCGGCGGCGGATGCGATGGTAGACGCTCACGTCGATCAGCTGGCCGAGCATGAAAGCCACCAGCGACCCCCAGATCGTCCACAGCCCCTGCCCGAACACCGCCGCGAATGCAGCCTGGTAGTCCGGCACGCCCTGGTCGGCCGCGATGCCGGTCCACCACGCCGCCGGCGCCAGGTGGATGGCGATGAACGCGAAAACGAAGCCGTACACGATCAGCGCCGCCGCCAGCCAGCTGATGAAGCGCACGCCGCGGCGGCCGAAGTACTCGTTGATCGTGTCGGTCATGATGAACACGATCGGCCACAGCAGGGTGCCGGCGGTGAAGCTGAGCGAGCCGCTCTGGCCGAACAGGTTCCACTCCAGCGGCCGGATGCCGAGCGTATCCTCGAGCGCGAAGATCTTGACGCCGATGAACTCGGCCAGCACCGCGTTGACGCAGAAGAACGCGGCCAGCGCGATGAACAGCCGCGTGGTGCGGTCGTCGATGAGGCGGTTCATGCGATGAGCGCTGTCATCCTGAGCGCAGCGAGGGATCTCCGCCGCGACACGGGCAGATCCCTCGCTGCGCTCGGGATGGCAGGGGAGGTGGTCACGGCAGTTCGTGTCCTGCGTCGTCGCGCGCCTGCACGGATCCCGGCGCCGCGAACGGGATCGAATCCGGCGACACCGCGCCGCCGGAGATGATGAAGCTCATCGCCTGGTCGACGGTCCAGTCGGTGGGCGTGATCAACTCCACCGGCACGATTTCGAGATAGCCCGATGTCGGGTTCGGCGTGGTCGGCACGTACACCGCCGCCAGTTCGCGGCCGGTGCCCTGTTCGCGGACCACGCGGGTGACGAAGCCGACCGACTTCATCTGGGTGTGCGGGAAGTCGATCAGCACCACGCGCTGGGTGCCGTCGGGCTTGGTCTGCAGGATGTCGAGCAGCTTGCGCGCGCTGCCGTAGATCGTGTTCGCCAGCGGCACGCGCGCGACCAGCGCCTCGAACCATCCCAGCAGGCGCTGGCCGATCACGCGCCGCGCCAGCCAGCCGACCAGCAGGATCACCAGCAGCGTCGCGATCATGGCGATGGTCGTCTGCATCCAGTCGTCCGCGAACCATCCCAGCAACGGATTGCCTTCGGCGATGCGCCGGGACAGCGGCTGCACCCAGGGCTTGCTCACGTCGCTGAGCAGCACGAAGACGAACTTCACCACCACCCAGGTCAGCCAGATCGGCAGCAGGGTGAGCAGCCCGGTGAGCAGGGTCTTCTTGAAGCCGTGCCGGGGCGGCGCGCTTTGCGGCGGCATGCTTTGCGGGGGCGTGGACATGGCGCGATTCTACCGGGCGTACCGGCCGGGCAGCGTGCGTCAGCGGGCCGCGGTCCGGTGCGGCAGGTCGCTGACCAGGCGGATGCCGACGTCGTCGTAGCCGCGCGCGGCGTCCAGTGGCCGCGTGCCCGCGTCGCCGCGCCAGCTCGGTCCGCTGCCGATCCGCCGGCTGCAGTTTCCGCTGCAGTCGCTGTTCCAGGACGACACCTGCCGTTCCGATTTCGCCGCCGGCAGCATCGCCGACTCGCGCGCATGCGGCAGGCGGTACGCGTGATCGCTGCGCTGGGCCAGCCAGCGGGCGTAGGCATTGGCGTCTTCCCATGACACGCAGACGACGGGGTCGTTGCCGGACTGCTCGAACCCGGGCGATGTCCAGTCGCGCGGCGCCAGTACGCGCAGCAGCGATGCGCTGACGCGGCAGCGCGCGGGTTCGCGGCCGGTGGCGCTGGCGAAGCGCGCGTACTCGTCGCGACTGACCGGCCGCTGCGACGCGGCGAACATGCTGCTGCCGTTGCGGACCAGCACCATGTCGCCGGGCAGCCTGTCGAGCGGTTCGCCGGGGCCCGGGATGTCGTTCGCGCGCGCGGACAGTTTTCGCAGGTTCGCGCGCGACAGCCCCAGGGCCTGCGCACTTTCCACGACCTGCCGTGCGCCGACCTGGTCGAACGCCGCGGCGCTGGCCGCGATGCGCGCCAGCAGTGCCTGCATCACGCGCGCGTGCAGCTTGTCGATGGCGCTGCTGTCGGCCCGCTGCGTGGCGTCGGCCACCTTGATCGCGTCGCGCACGCGCGCGGCGGCCAGCCTGTCGTCCTTGTCGCGGATGCCGCGCACGGCCGCGTCCGCGCTCGCATCGACGAACCTGTCGCCGGCCGCGGGCAGGCCCAGGTAGCTGGCGTCGCTGCGCTGCGCGGCGAGCAGGCTGTCGCGGGCGTTGTCGCCCGCCGGCGTGCCGAGGCGACCGCGCCGGATCTGTTCGTCGGCCTCCGTCACCCAGCGTTCGGCGTTCGAGACCGGCGCGGCGCGCAGCAGGGCGCTGGCGGGATCACCGGCGACCGGCTGGCCGTTCGGATCGAGCGGGGCCGGCAGGGCGAACGTGGCCTCGCTCTCGGTCATGGCGACCACGTCGGGCTCGGCGACGCGGAAATAGTCCTTGTCGCCGCCGCCGTGGCGCAGGAACAGGCCCACGCCCGCCGCCACCACCAGCGCCACGCCCAGCCATGCCCACACCGGCATCGTGCGCACCTTCGCGATCTGCTCGCGCAGCGCGGGCAGGGCCAGCATCTCGTGCGTGCCGCTGCGCTGCGGTACCCGCTCGAGCGCGGAGAGCATGTGGGCGGCATCGTGGAAACGCTTGATCGGTCCCTTGGCCAGGGCGCGGTCGATGAACCGCTGCCAGTGGCGCAGGCTCGGCGGCAGGCGGGGGATCGGATCCTTGACGTGCATGATCGCCATCGACACCGCGTCGCCCGCTTCGTAGGGCAGCTTGCCGGTCAGCATCTCCCAGGCCAGCACGCCGATCGCGTACAGGTCGGTGCGATGGTCGACCTCCTCGCCGCGGGCCTGTTCCGGCGCCATGTAGGCGGTGCTGCCCACGGCCATGCCGGTAGTGGTCACGCGGGTGCCGTAGCCGCGCCGCAGCGCGATGCCGAAGTCGGCCAGCAGCGGTCGGTCGGTCTCGTCGAACAGCACGTTCTCGGCCTTGACGTCGCGGTGGATGGTGCCGCGCGCGTGCGCATAGCCCAGCGCGGACAGCAGTGCACGCAGGATCTCGCGGACCCGGGCCTGGTCCATGCCGCCGTTGACGCGCTGGCCGAGGTGGCCGCGCGTGAGGTGCGGCATCGAATAATAGGGAAGGCCGTCGCGCGTGCGGCCGACGTCATGGATGCCGACGATGTGCGGGTGTTCCAGCCGCGCGATCGTGCGCGCCTCGTTCTCGAAGCGCCGCCGGCTGACCTCGTCGGCCAGCGCTTCGGGCAGCATCACCTTGATCGCGACCTGGCGCGACAGCGAAACCTGCTCGCCCAGGTACACCGTCGACATGCCACCGTGCCCGATCGCGCGCAGCAGCGTGTAACCGGTGATCTCCGGCAGCAAGGTCTTTCCGCTCTCG
>DATCYC010000246.1:0-5844 GCA_036570525.1 Luteimonas sp. | reverse complement strand
TGCCCGGCGCCGTTTCGTGGCCGGGATCACGCCGAAACCCCGGTCCCGACGCCGTTCCGGGGCTTCCAGGCCGTCGCCGTGGCATAATTCCCCGCTATTTTGCCCGTGGAACTCCAGATGACTTCGTTCAATCCGCTCGACCTCCTGATCTCCCCCGCCTACGCCCAGGCCGGGCAAGCGCCCCAGGGCGGCGGCCTGAGCTTCCTGATCATGCCGATCGTGCTGATCGCGGTGATGTACTTCCTGATGATCCGCCCGCAGATGAAGCGCGCCAAGGAACACCGCGCCATGCTCGAAAAGCTCGGCAACGGCGACGAAGTGATCACCAACGGCGGCATGGCCGGCGTGGTGCGCGAGATCGGCGACAGCTTCATCACCATCGAGATCGCCGACAACGTGCGCGTGCGCGTGCAGAAGGCCGCGATCGGCAACGTGCTGCCCAAGGGCACGCTGAAGTCCGCCTGATCCCACTCCTCTTCCGGCGCGGCGCCCGTCGCGCCCGGATTCGACAGACACGCCGCGCCCCGGGCCTCGCCGGCCGGACCGCGTGACGCCCTGGAAACGTCCCGATGCTTGAATTCCCGCGCTGGAAATACGTCGTCATCCTGATCGTGGTGCTGCTGAGCACGCTGTACGCGCTGCCCAACATCTATCCGCAGGATCCCTCCGTGCAGATCACCGCCAGCCGCGGAGCGCAGATCGATGACGCGCTGCGCCAGAAGATCGAGGCGACCCTGTCCGAGGAAGGGATTGCGACCAAATCGGTGGCGGTCGACGACGGCAACATGCTGGTGCGCCTGCCCGGCCTGGACGAGCAGACCCGCGCTGCCGACACCCTGCGCCCGGTGCTGGGCGAGAACTACGTGGTGGCGCTGAACCTGGCGTCGACGGTGCCGCCGTGGCTCGAGGCGCTGCGTGCGCGGCCGATGCTGCTCGGCCTCGACCTGCAGGGCGGCGTGCACTTCCTGCTCCAGGTCGACCAGAAGGCTGCGCTGGAGAAGCGCCTGGACGCCTACGCCGAGGACATCCGCGTCGCCCTGCGCGAAGCCCGGGTGGCTTACGAATCGGTGGAGCGGCACGGCATCGACGGCACCATCGTCGCAACGCTCGGCGAGGGCGCCGACCAGGACGCCGCGCAGAGGGCGATCCTCGCAGTGCTGCCGACGATCCAGCTGTCGATGGAGGGCGGCGGCGTGGTCAACGCCAAGGTGCCCGATGCCGAGGTCAACCAGATCGTCAGCAGTGCGATCGAGCAGAACGTCGGTACGCTGCGCAACCGGATCAACGAGATCGGCGTGGCCGAGCCGATCATCCAGCGCCAGGGCACGAACCGGGTAGTCGTCGAACTGCCGGGCGTGCAGGACACCGCGCAGGCCAAGCGCATCATCGGCGCGACCGCCACGCTGGAATACCGCGCCGCGGTGGAGGGCAATGCCTACGACGCGGTCGCCAGCGGCTCCGTGCCACCGGACGCGCGCGTCTACTACCGCAAGGAGCTCGGCCCGGACGGCAAGCCGATCCCGATCCTGCTCAGCAAGCGCGTGATCGCCACCGGCGAACAGCTGGTCGACGCGCGCTACCAGCCCGACCCGCAGACCGGTACGCCGGCGGTGTCGGTGACGCTCAACGGCCCTGGCGGCCAGCGCATGTTCGACTTCACCAGCCAGAACGTCGGCAAGCCGATGGCCGTGGTGTACATCGAGCGCATCCAGGAAGTGAAGGAAGTCGACGGCGAGGAAGTGCGCAGCACTCGTACCACCGAGGAGGTGATCAACGTCGCCACCATCCAGGGCGTGTTCGGCAAGAACTTCCAGACCACCGGCCTTGAAAGCCCGCAGTTCGCCCAGGACCTGGCGCTGCAGCTGCGCGCCGGTTCGCTGGCCGCGCCGATGGACTTCGTCGAGGAGCGCGTGGTCGGCCCGAGCCTGGGCAAGGAAAACGTCGAGCGCGGCACCAGGGCGGTGCTGTACGCGTTCCTGTTCGCGCTTGCGTTCTTCCTCGTCTACTACCGCATGTTCGGCATCCTGACCTGCGTCGCGCTGCTGCTGAACCTGCTGATCGTGGTGGCGGTGATGTCGCTGTTCAACGCGACCATGACCCTGCCCGGTTTCGCCGGCCTTGCGCTGTCGGTGGGCATGTCGGTCGACGCCAACGTGCTGATCAACGAGCGCATCCGCGAGGAGTTGCGCGCGGGCATGCCCGCCAAGACCGCGATCGCGACCGGCTACGACCGCGCATCGGGCACGATCTTCGACTCCAACATGACCGCGCTGCTTGCGGGCGTGGCGCTGTTCGCCTTCGGCACCGGCCCGCTCAAGGGCTTCGCGATCACCATGATCGTCGGCATCCTGGCGTCGCTGTACACCGCCGTCACCGTCTCGCGAGGACTTGCAACGCTGATCTACGCGCGCCGCAAGAAGCTCAAGACGATCGCCATCTGACCGGATACCGCCATGAAAATCTTCCCGCTCCACCTCATCCCGGCCAGCCCCAACGTCAACTTCATGCGCTTGCGCTGGGTGTCGATCGCCATTGCAGTCCTGCTCGCGGTAGCAGCGCTCGCCGCGATCGGCTTCAAGGGTTTCAACTACGCGCTCGACTTCACCGGCGGCACGCTGGTCGAGATGCACTTCGACCGCCCCGCCAACGTCGATCACGTCCGCGAGCAGCTGGCCACCGCCGGCTACGACGGCGCCCAGGTCCAGACCTACGGCAGCGGCAGCGACCTGCTGGTGCGGTTGCAGACCGACCAGGGGCAGGGCGGCGCCGCGGCCAGCAATGCCGCCGCCAAGGCGGTGCTCGAGGCGGTGAACACCGCCGACAACCCGGCCCACATCACCCGCTCGGAGTTCGTCGGCCCGCAGGTCGGCAAGGACCTGGCGCGCAACGCGGTCTGGGCGCTGCTGTTCGTGATCGTCGGCTTCCTGGTCTACATCGCCTTCCGCTTCGAGTGGAAGTTCGCGGTCGCCGCGATCCTGACCACGATGCATGACGTGCTGATCGTGGCCGGCTACTTCGCGCTGACCGGTCGCGAGTTCGACCTGACCGTGCTCGCCGGCCTGCTGTCGGTGATGGGCTTCTCGATCAACGACACCATCGTGGTGTTCGACCGCGTGCGCGAGAACTTCCGCAACCTGCGCGTGGAGCCGGTGGAACTGCTCAACCGCTCGGTCAACCAGACCCTGTCGCGCACGATCATCACCTCGGTCGTCGCCTTCCTCAGCGCGCTGGCGCTGTACCTGTACGGCGGCGGCTCGCTGGAAGGCATGGCGCTGTCGCAGATGATGGGCATCGTGATCGGCACGATCTCCACGATCTTCATCGCCTGCCCGCTGCTGACCATCGGCATCCTCAAGGTCAGCAAGCAGGACCTGATGCCCAAGGCCAAGGACCTCGAAGCGCTGGCGCGTCGCCCGTAAGGCGCGCCGGGCTGTCAGTCACGGTAGCCGCAACATTGAAAAGGCCGCGCACTGCGCGGCCTTTTTCTTGTGTCCGAAGAGGCCCTGCAGGAGCGGCGGAAGCCGCGAGCCTTTGCTCCCTCCCCTGCGAAGGCAGGGAGGGTTGGGGAGGGGTGCCGTTTGGATCATCGCGATCCGTGACCACTCCCCTCCAAACCTCCCCCTGCCGTCGCAGGGGGAGGAGCAGAGCTTCCGCGGTCAGGGGGCCGCAGCAGCGCCGGCACCGGCCTCGATCGCCGCCCAGGTCCGCAGCAGGTTGCCGCCCAGGATCTTGCGGATGTCCTCGTCCTTGTAGCCGCGCGCCTGCAGGCCGGCGACGAAGTTCGGGAAGTCGGCCACCGTGCGCAGCTCGTCGGGAAGCTCGCCGCCCACGCCGTCGAAGTCCGAGCCGACGCCGACGTGGTCGATGCCGACCAGCTCGACCGCGTAGTCGACCTGGTCGAGCACCGCGTCGATATGCGTCTGCCGCGCCGGGTGCGCTTCCTCCCAGGCCTTGTTGAAGGCGGCCCTGCTTTCCAGCGGCTTGCCGGCCGCCTCCAGCTCCGCGTTGCGCTTGTTGAAGTCGTTGATCGCGCGGAAGTGGGCCTGCGTGTCGGCCGCTGACTCCGGGTTGACGAACGCGGTGCCGAACGGGATCTGCACCACGCCGCCGCCTTCGGCGATCGCCTTGGCCAGCCCGTCGCTGATGTTGCGCTCGAAGTCCGGGGTGAAGTGGCGGAACGCCGAGTGGCTGGCGATCACCGGCACCGTGCTCAGCTCGATCGCCGCGGCCGCGGATTCGTCGGACAGGTGCGAGACGTCGACCATGATGCCCAGGCGGTTCATCTCGGCCACCACCTGCTTGCCGAACGGACTCAGGCCGTGCCACTTGCGCTCGATCGCGTAGGAGGAATCGGCGATGGCGTTGGCGGCGCTGTGGGCGAGGGTGATGTAGCGCACGCCGCGGTCGAAGAAGAACTGCACGTTGGCCAGGTCGTCGCCGAGCGGCGCGCCGTTCTCCATGCCCAGCGGCAGCAGCACGCGTTCGCCCTTGCGCAGCGTGTCGACATCCTTGGGCGAAAGCAGCAGTGCGAACTTGTCCGGATGGCGCTGCGCCAGCGCTTCGACCGAGTCGATCATCTCGTTGGCCACCTGCCACGCGCTGTCGTCCTCGTCCTGCCTGGGCGAGGTGTAGATCGACATGAAGGCGACGTCCAGCCCGCCGGCGCGCGCCTTCGGGTAGTCGAACTCGCGGCCCTCGGCTTCCTCGCCCAGGTCCATCCAGCCGTCCATCAGCATGCCGGGCGCGTCGATGTGGGTGTCGACGATGACCGCGTCCTGGGCCAGCGCGCGGGAGGCATCGGTTGCCTGCGCGGATGCGAGCGCGGGGACGAGGGCGAGCAGCAGGACGGGAAGGGTGCGATGCATTGTGGCCTCCGGTGTGGATGGTCGAATCAGATGTGTTCGTGGTTGCTTTCGTGGGAGCGGCTTCAGCCGCGAGCTTTAGCTCCCTCCCCTGCGAAGGCAGGGGAGGGTTGGGGAGGGGTGTCTTTGAGATCAGCTCGAACCGTGGGCACCCCCTCCCAGCCTCCCCCTGCCTTCGCAGGGGGAGGGGCAAGAGCTCGCGGCTGAAGCCGCTCCCACACGAACTTCGGGGAAGGCAGGCATGGCTCACCAGTGCGCGCCGATGATGCGTGGCTCCGGTTCGAGCATCACGCCGAAGCGTTCGTGCACGGACGCGGTGATGCGGCGCGCCAGCGCCAGCAGCTGTGCGCCGGTCGCCGCGCCGTGGTTGACCAGCACCAGCGCGTGCCCGGGCGACACGCCGGCGTCGCCGTCGCGGTGGCCCTTCCAGCCGCAGGCGTCGATCAGCCACGCGGCGGAAAGCTTGCGGGTGGCTTCGCCGTCGCCGCGGAACATCGGCAGTGCCTGATGCGCTGCGCGCAGTGTGTCAGCCTGGGCCGTCGGCACGATCGGGTTCTTGAAAAAGCTCCCGGCGTTGCCGAGCACGGCCGGGTCGGGCAGCTTGCGGCGACGGATGCGGATCACCGCCTCGGCGACCTGGGCGGCGGTGGGCGCTGCGATGGCCATCGCAGCCAGTTCGTCGCGAAGACCGGCATAGTCGAGCACCGGTGCGGGCCGGCGCGAGAGCGCGAACTCGACCGCGGTGACGATCCAGCGCCCCGGGTCGCGCTTGAACGCGCTGTCGCGATAGGCGAATTCGCACTCGCCGGGAGTGAGCCGCCGGACCTGCGCGGTGGCGCGTTCGAACACTTCGACCGCGTGGACGCGCTCGCGCACCTCCACGCCGTAGGCGCCGATGTTCTGGATCGGCGCGGCGCCGACGGTGCCGGGGATCAGGGCGAGGTTTTCCAGCCCGCACAGCCCCAGCGACAGCGCGTGCATG
>DATCYC010000245.1:0-5769 GCA_036570525.1 Luteimonas sp. | reverse complement strand
TCGCACATCGACGGTTTCCTCGAAGGCGCGGACACCCGCGCCACCGCCGCGATCTTCGCGCAGATGGGCGTGCGCATCGAAGCGCCGTCGGCATCGCGGCGTATCGTCCACGGCGCCGGCATTGACGGCCTGCGTGCGCCTGCCGGTGTGCTCGACTGCGGCAACGCCGGCACCGGCATGCGCCTGCTGTCGGGGCTGCTCGCTGCGCAGCCGTTCGACAGCGTGCTGGCCGGCGACGAGTCGCTGTCGCGGCGCCCGATGAATCGCGTGATCGAACCGCTGTCGCGGATGGGCGCCCGGATCGACGCGCAAGACGGCGGCCTGCCGCCGCTGCGCATCCGCGGCGGGCGGAAACTGCAGGGCATCGATTTCGAATCCCCCGTCGCCAGTGCGCAGGTCAAGTCCGCGGTGCTGCTGGCAGGCCTGCAGGCGCAGGGCGAGACCTCGGTGCGCGAACCGCACCCGACCCGCGACTACACCGAACGCATGCTGTCCGCGTTCGGCGTCGACATCGAATACTCCCCGGGCTTCGCGCGCCTGCGCGGCGGCCAGCGCCTGCGCGCGACCGACATCGCGGTGCCGGCGGATTTTTCCTCCGCGGCTTTCTTCATCGTCGCCGCGACCCTGGTGCCCGGCTCGGAGCTACGCCTGCGCGCGGTGGGCCTCAACCCGCGCCGCACCGGACTGCTGGCGGCGCTGCGCGCGATGGGCGCGGACATCGTCGAGGAAGGCCGGGCGAGCCACGGCGGCGAGCCGGTTGCGGACCTGGTCGTGCGCCACGCGCCGCTGCGCGGGATCGAGGTGCCGGTTGAACTGGTGCCGGACATGATCGACGAATTCCCGATCCTCGCCATCGCCGCCGCGTGCGCGCGGGGTACGACGGTGGTCCGCGGCGCTGCAGAGCTGCGAGTCAAGGAGTCCGACCGCATCGCGGCGATGGCCGCGGGCCTGCGGTCGCTGGGCGTGCACGTCGAGGAGCGCCCGGACGGCGCGCTGATCGAAGGCGGAACGCTGCGCGGCGGCGCGATCGACAGCCTGGGCGACCACCGCATCGCGATGGCGTTCGCGGTGGCCGGCCAGCTCGCCGGGGAAGACGTCGGGATAGACGACGTCGCCAACGTCGCCACTTCGTTCCCGGGCTTCGACGAACTTGTGCGACAGGCCGGGTTCGGCCTGCGCGCGCGTTGAGTTCGCGGCGTCGCGCTACTCCTCGTCGAGCCTGTAGTCGACCGGGACCTGCACGCTCGACGTGACGGTCCTGCCGTCCTTGATCGCCGGGCGGAACTTCCACTTGCGCACTTCGTTCATCGCCGCGCGATCGAGGATGCGCGAGCCGCTGCGGCTGACGATCTCGACGTCGCTGGCATTGCCGAGTGCGTCGATCTGCGCCTTCACCACCACCGTGCCTTCCTCGCGGGCGCGATAGGCGTCGGGCGGATAGGACGGCACGGACCGGTTGAGCACCGTTGCCTCGCGATCCTTCGGCTCGATGCGGGCGACCTTCTTCGGCGCCGTTGCCTTGGCCTCGGCCTTTTCTTTGCTGGCATCACCCTCGGCCGGGGAACTCGGGGCCGGGGTCATGGCGTCGCTGGTCGCCGCGGGCGGCGCCAGGTCGCCGATGGATTCGGAGCCGGCGTTGCGGTTGTAGAAATACCAGGCGAACGCGATCAGCGCGATCAGGATCAGGATCCAGATCAGCGGGCTGCTGCTCTTGCGTTCGGCTTCCGGCGGCGGGGGCTGCGGATCACCCGGGCGTTCGTTCATCGGGTCCGACATGCGGGGCACTCCATGTTCCAGATGGAGCCAGAGTTCCACAGTCATCGTTGAGGCCGTGTCACGGCCGGGGCGCTGTTCAGGTTTTCGTCACCCGCGCGGCTTGAACGAGATCGGCACCTGCACGGCGCCGCTGACCGGCCGGCCGTCGCGCATTGCCGGACGGAACCGCCACTCGCGGACGGCATCGGTTGCGGCGCGGTCGAGGCGGCGCGAGCCGCTGCCGCTGATCAAGTCGATCGACCGGGGCACGCCGTCGGGGCCGACGTGCACCCGCAGCAGCACGTTGCCCGATTCACGCCGGCGCAGCGAGGCGCGCGGATATTCCGGAGCTGGGCTGGAGACGGGGATCGGAGGCGAGTCGAGTGCGCCTGCCTGGCCTGCGACGGGCGTGCCGGGTGCCGCGGGCTGCGTCGGCACCGCGGGTCCGGGTGGTGGCGGTGGGGGTTGCGTCTCGACGATGCGTGCCGATGGCGCCGCGTCGTCGGCCGCGGGCGGCGCGTTGTCCAGGCCGGCATCGCCGCTGTCGGGCTGCGGCAGGGGTTCGAACACCTGCCCGGTCGCGCTCTGGCGGCTGGTGTCGGCGCGATAGAAGTCGTCCTCGGCGCGCTGCTTCGCCCAGATCAGCAGGAACAGCCCGATGCCGACCGCAAATGCGATGGCCACGTACAGCCAGGCCCGCGGCGTCAGGCCGAGCACGGATTTGCGACGACCCGATGAGGGCGGAGGGACGGACGAGGACATTCGATGGACCGGTTCCGGGGGCTCGCCGCATTCTGGCATAGCGCCGCAGGGGGCAATCCACGGCGCGACACGCGATAATCGCGCCTTCCGCCTACGACACCACGCCCGCCATGCTCGATCCCAGCCTGTTGCGCCAAGACCCCGCCGCGCTTGCCGAACGCCTGCGCGCCACGCGCGGGTTCGAACTCGACGCCGCGGCGGTGGAGCGGCTGGAAGCGGCGCGCAAGCGCATCCAGGTGCGTACGCAGGAGCTGCAGAACCTGCGCAACACGCGCAGCAAGGCGATCGGCCAGGCCAAGGCGAAGGGCGAGGATGCCTCGGCGCTGCTGGCCGAGGTGGCCGGCTTCGGCGACGAGCTCAAGGCGTCGGAGGCCGAGCTCGACGGCATCCGCGCGGAACTCGACGCGATCGTCCTGGGCATCCCGAACCTGCCGGACGAGTCGGTGCCCGCGGGCAAGGACGAGTCGGACAACGTCGAGCAGGCGCGCTGGGGCACGCCGCGCAGCTTCGATTTCAAGGTGCTCGACCACGTCGAGCTCGGCGCCCGCCACGGCTGGCTCGACGGCGATGCCGGAGCGAAGCTGTCCGGCGCGCGCTTCACCGTGCTGCGCGGCCAGCTCGCGCGCCTGCACCGCGCGCTGGCGCAGTTCATGCTCGACCTGCACGTCGGCGAGCACGGCTACGAGGAAACCAACGTGCCGCTGCTGGTCAACGCCGACTCGATGCGCGGCACCGGGCAGCTGCCGAAGTTCGAGGACGACCTGTTTGCGACCGTGGTGGGCGAGGGTGAGGCGGCTTCGAAGCCGGTTTCTGACAAGCGTTACCTGATCCCGACCTCCGAAGTGCCGCTGACCAACACCGTCCGCGACGAGATCGTCGACGCCGCGCGCCTGCCGCTGCGCATGGCCGCCCACTCCCTGTGCTTCCGCGCCGAGGCCGGCGCCTACGGCCGCGATACGCGCGGCATGATCCGCCAGCACCAGTTCGAGAAGGTCGAACTGGTGTCGGTGACGCGGCCCGGCGACAGCGACGCCGAGCACGAACGCATGACCCGCTGTGCGGAGACGGTGCTGGAAAAACTCGGCCTGCCGTACCGCAAGGTGCTGCTGTGCACCGGCGACATGGGCTTCGCGGCAACCAAGACCTGGGACCTGGAAGTCTGGCTGCCGTCGCAGGACACCTACCGCGAGATTTCCTCGTGCTCGAACTGTGGCGACTTTCAGGCCCGCCGCATGCAGGCGCGTTGGCGCAACCCGGAAACCGGCAAGCCGGAGCTGGTGCACACGCTCAACGGCTCGGGCGTGGCCGTGGGCCGCGCGCTGATCGCGGTGATGGAGAACTACCAGCAGGCCGACGGTTCGATCGAGGTGCCGGCCGCGCTGCGACCGTACATGGGCGGGGCCGAGCGCATCGCCTGACGCGCCGGGCCTGCGCTCCCAGTGAGCGAATGGGAAAGCAGCCCTTCTCCCGTTTACGGGAGAAGGTGCCCGAAGGGCGGATGAGGGAGCGCGAGCGCAGCGAAGCGCGCCTTTGATCTTGCGTTCCGACTTCTTTGAAGCACTCGCTTCGCTCGCACCCTCATCCGTCGCTCCGCGCCACCTTCTCCCGCAGGCGGGAGAAGGGCTGCTGCCGACAGATCAGGCCGCCTCGGCCACCGCTTCACCGATCGCCGCGTGCGCGACCGCCAGCGCATCGTTGCGATGCTGCGGCGACAGGTTCAGGCCCTCGGCGCGGACGAACTCGAGGTCGCGGACGCCCATGAACCCGAAGATGAACTTCAGGTACGGCTCCTGGAAATCGCTCGGCGCATTGGCGTGCAGTCCGCCGCGGGCGCTGGCGATGACCACGCGTTTGCCGCCGGCCAGGCCCTCGGGGCCTTCCTCGGTGTAGCGGAAGGTGCGGCCGGCGACGGCGATGCGGTCGATCCAGGCCTTGAGCGTGGAGGGGATCGAGAAGTTGTACATCGGCGCCCCGATCACCACGACGTCGGCGTCCAGGAACTGCTGCAGCGCCTGTTCGGACTCCTCGGCCCGGGCAGGATCGGCCTTGGCCAGGCCGTTGCCGTCCAGGTGGGGCAGGGGATCGGAATCCAGGTCGCGATACTGGACGGACATTCCCGGCACGTCGGCCCGCCAGCGTGCGACGATGGCGGCGCTGAGCTCCCGGGAGGCGGAATTGGCGCCGAGGGCGCTGGAATCGATGTGCAACAGCTTCATGATGGTGGCTTCCGGTAGGCGGCAATGCCGCGACCTGGCAAGCTTAGATTGTTGCTGTTTTGGAATAAACATGATCAAATATCACAAATTGTTCTAAATTTGGAACTACAACCATGCAGGACCTCAACGACCTCTACTACTTTTCCGCCGTCGTCGACCACGGTGGCTTCGCCGCAGCCGAACGCGCGCTGGGGATTCCCAAGTCGCGCCTGAGCCGGCGCATCAGCCAGCTGGAAACCGAGCTGGGCGTGCGCCTGCTGCAGCGCTCCACGCGCCGGTTCGCGGTCACCGACGTCGGCCAGGGCGTGTATCGCCACGCGCAGTCGATGCTGGCCGAGGCCCAGGCCGCGCGCGAAGTGGTCGACCGCCTCAGCGCCGAGCCGCGCGGCGTGGTGCGGGTCAGCGTGCCGGTGGGGCTGGCGCAGCAGCAGATCCCGGCGCTGCTGCCGGACTTCCTCGCCAAGTACCCGCAGGTGCGCGTGCAGATGCACGTGAGCAACCGCCGCGTGGACGTGATCAACGAAGGCTTCGACGTCGCCATCCGCGTGCGCACGAAGTTCGACGACGACGGCAGCCTGGTGATGCGCAGCTTCGGCCAGATCCAGGAGCTGCTGGTGGCCAGTCCCGGCTACCTCGACCGCGCCGGCCGGCCGACCGATCCCGACCAGCTGCGCGACCACGTCACCCTGACCATGAGCGAGGACGAAGTGCGCCAGCGCTGGGAGCTGCAGGGCAGCGACGGCGAGGTCCGGCGCATCGACCTGAAGCCGCGCGTGTCCGGCTTCGACTTCCCGATGCTGATGGCGCTGGCCAAGCAGGGCCTGGGCATCACGATGCTGCCCGAAACCCTGTGCGCCGAGGCCGTGCGCGCGGGTGAACTGGAAGTGGTGCTGCCCGAGTGGAGCCTGCCGCAGGGCATCGCGCACGCGGTGTTCGCCTCGCGCCGCGGCATGCTGCCGGCGGTGCGGGTGTTCATCGATTTCCTCGCCGAGCGCCTGCCGGAGCTGATCGACCAGTCGCGGCTGGATTGCCAGGG
>DATCYC010000244.1:0-2492 GCA_036570525.1 Luteimonas sp. | reverse complement strand
AATGAACATGGATGTTCACTTCGAGTATCACGGCAATACATTTGTCTGGGACAAGGGCAAGGCCCGGTCGAACCTGCACAAGCATGGGGTGGCCTTCGAGGAGGCCGCTGCCGCATTCTTCGATCCGCTGTTCGTGCTGGTGGACGCGTCCCGCAACGAGGAGTCGCGCGATGCGCTGATCGGGTTCGATGCGGGTTCGCGCCTGCTGTACGTCGTGCACGTGGTGATCGAAGCGGAGGTCCTGCGCCTGGTTTCGGCGCGTCGTGCCACTCCCGAAGAGGAGGCTTTGTATGCTCAATGACACCCTCAAGCGCCGCCTGTCCCGGGACAGGAAGATGACTTCGATCACGCTGCGGATCCCGCAGGACGTGGTCGATTCGATGAAGGCCATCGCGCCGGTCCGGGGCATGTCGGGCTACCAGACCCTGCTCAAGTCCTACATCAGCGAAGGCCTGCGCCGCGACGAGGCCGAGTACCTGTCCGCCGACGCGACCGCGCGCCTGGCCGAGGCGCTCAAGGCGCGCGGCGTCGACCCGAAGGTGGTCGAGCAGGCCGTGCGCGACGTGCGCGCGGCTTGACGCAAGGGAGTCAGGAATGACGATCCGCATCGCCCTGGCCCAGTTCGACTTCGCCGTCGGCGCCGTCGCCCGCAACGCCGACCGCATCGCGGCGATGATCGTCGAGGCGCGCGACCTGCATCGCGCGGACGTGGTGCTGTTCCCCGAGCTGTCGCTCAGCGGCTATCCGCCGGAAGACCTGCTGGCGCGGCCGCAGTTCCTGCTCGACTGCGAAGCGGCGTTGCAGCGCATCGCCGAAGGCGTCGACGGCATCGTGGCGATGGTCGGCTGGCCGCAGTCGGCAGGCAGCGTGGTCTACAACGCGATCAGCGTGCTGCGCGACGGCGGCATCGAAACCACCTACCGCAAGCGCGAGCTGCCCAATTACGCGGTGTTCGACGAACGCCGGCATTTCGACGTCGACCCGGACGGCGGGCCATGCGTGGTGGATGTCGGTGGCGTCGGCGTGGGCGTGATGATCTGCGAGGACCTGTGGTTCCCCGAGCCGCTGGCGCAGACGGTGGACGCCGGCGCGCGGGTGGTGCTGGTGCCCAACGCCTCGCCGTTCGAGCGCGACAAGCACGCCCAGCGCGACGCGCTGCTGGAGGCGCGCGTGCGCGAGGTGGGCGAGCGCGGAGGCGCGGTGGGCATCGCCTACCTCAACACGGTGGGCGGGCAGGACGGGCTGGTGTTCGACGGCGCCTCGGTGCTGGCCGACGCGGACGGCCACGTGCATCCGGCCGCGCGCGCGTTCGAGTCGCACTGGCTGGTGGCGGATTTCGACGCCGACGGCGGCGCGTTCACCCCGGTCGCCTGGCCGGTGGAGGAGGACGAGGGCCGCGACGCGCTGGCGTGGCGGGCGATCGTGCTCGGCACCCGCGACTACTGCCGCAAGAACGGCTTCGACAAGGTCTGGCTGGGGCTGTCGGGCGGGATCGATTCGTCGGTGGTGCTGGCGGTGGCGGCCGACGCGCTGGGCGCGGACAACGTGACCGCGGTGCGGATGCCTTCGCGCTACACGGCAGGGCTGTCCAACGACCTGGCACGGGAGCAGTGCGACGCGCTGGGCGTGCGGTTGCTGGCGCTGCCGATCGAGAAGCCGTTCCAGGGCTTCCTCGACGCGCTGGCCGATACGTTCGAGGGCCGCGAGCCCGACACCACCGAGGAGAACCTGCAGTCGCGCACCCGCGGCGCGCTGCTGATGGCGCTGAGCAACAAGTTCGGCGGGCTGGTGCTGACTACCGGCAACAAGAGCGAGTACGCGGTCGGCTACGCGACGATCTACGGCGACATGTGCGGCGGTTACGCGCCGATCAAGGACCTGTACAAGACCGAGGTATTCGCGGTGGCGAAGTGGCGCAACGCGGTGGCCGGCGCGCCGGTGATCCCGCCGGCGGTGATCGCGCGGCCGCCGTCGGCGGAGCTGCGCGAGAACCAGCTCGACCAGGACTCGCTGCCACCCTACGACGTGCTCGACGGGATCCTGCTGCGCCACATAGACCAGGACCAGGCCCGCGACGAGATCGTTGCCGCCGGCTTCGACGCAACCACCGTCGACCGCGTGCTGCGCCTGGTGCGCACCAGCGAGTGGAAGCGCCACCAGGCGGCGCCGGGTCCGAAGGTGTCGCGGCGCGCCTTCGGCCGCGAGCGCCGCTATCCGATCAGCAACGGCTACGGCGGTTGATACCCCTCGGGCGCGACGCTTGTCGATGCAGGAGCGCACTTGGGCGCGACGCTTTGCTGGTGAAGCGGTCGCGCCCGAGTGCGCTCCTGCGCAACTTCGGGAGACCGGAGGGGCCCCTGGGTCGGGTTATTCCTCGTTGTCCAGCGCCGACTTCTCGCCCGCGAACGGGTTGAGCTTGCGGATCGTCCACGGATAGTCGGGCCAGTCGCCGGTCAGGTACGGGTGCTGCGGGTCGTTCTGCTGCAGCACGC
>DATCYC010000243.1:0-2158 GCA_036570525.1 Luteimonas sp. | reverse complement strand
GCTCAAGGCCGGCGACGAGGAGATGCGCGACCGCATCCATCGCCCCGGCACGCTGTTCTCGGCCGGCCTGATCACCGGCGAGGCGCTGATGGGCATCGCCATCGCGATTCCGATCGTGGTGTCCGGGAGCGCCGACGTGCTGGCGCTGCCGGAGCAGTTCCAGTTCGGCCAGCTGGTCGGCCTGGCCGTGCTGGTCGTGGTCGGCTGGCTGCTGTATCGCAGCGGCGCGAGGAAGAACGCGCTGGGTGATGTCGAGCCCGGGCCGATGTAGCAGCTTTGAAGCCCTCCCCTTCAAGGGGAGGGTTGGGTGGGGATGGGCTTTCTTCCTGCCCAGGCAAAACCCATCCCCATCCCGGCCCCCGCCTTCGCGGGGGCAGGCTCTTCCCCTTGAATGGGAAGCAGACAAGCAAATGCCTTCCCGGTGGGGAAGAAAAAACCCGTGTTGCACCGCAATCCCAGGAGTCCCCATGAAATCCCGCCTTCTCGTCCTCCCGCTCGCCCTGCTGATCGCCATGCCGTCGCTGGCCGCCACCCGAGGCTTCGAGGTGCGCGACATGGTCAACCTCGACCGCTATTCGTCGCCGGCGCTGTCGCCCGACGGGCGCAGGCTGGTGTTCGCCAAGCGCGTGCTTGACGAAGCAAGCGGCACGGCCAGCACCTCGCTGTGGATCGAGGACCTGTTCGCGCGCGATGCCGCGCCGCCGAAGCGGCTGACGCCGGAGGGCTGGAACGTCAACTCGCCGGCGTTCTCGCCGGACGGGACCACGGTGTACTTCCTCAGCGCGAAGGACGACTCGTCGCAGCTGTACTCGATGCCGGCCGCGGGCGGCGAGCCGGTGAAGCTCACCGCGTTCCCGGTCGGTGTCGACGGTTTCAAGATCTCGCCCGACGGCAGCCGTGTCGCGTTCAGCGCGGGCGCGTTCCCGGACTGCAAGGCCGGCGCGGGACAGGGCGTGCTCGCATGCACGAAGGCGAAGCTGGACGAAGCGGAAAAGAGCAAGGCCACCGGCATGGTCTTCGACCGCATGTTCATCCGCCACTGGGATACCTGGAGCGACGGCCGCATGAACCGCGTGTTCGTGGCCGACCTGCCGGCGGCGAAGGCCACTGCCGTCGGTGATGCCACGCTGGTCGGCGCCGACGTGCCCGGCGACGTGCCGTCCAAGCCGTTCGGCGACAGCAGCGAGTACGCCTGGGCGCCGGACGGCAAGTCGCTGGTGCTCAGCGCGCGCAAGTCCGACCGCACGGAGCCGTGGTCCACCAACTTCGACCTCTACCAGGTCAGCGCCGACGGCAGCGGCGCGGCCAGGAACCTCACCGAGGCCAACAAGGCCTGGGACACGGGCCCGGTGTTCGCCGACGACGGCAAGACGCTGTACTACCGCGCGATGGAGCGCCCGGGCTTCGAGGCCGACCGCTTCGCGATCATGGCGATGGACCTGGCCAGCGGGGACACACGTGAGATCGCGCCGGACTGGGACCGCTCGGCCGGCGGCGTCGTGCTGTCCGACGACGGCAAGACCATCTACACCACCACTTCGGACATGGGTGAGCACCCGCTGTTCGCGATCGACATCGCCAGCGGCGAAGCGAAGAAGCTGGTGGGCGACGGCACGATCTCCTCGTTCGAGATCGCCGGCCCAACGCTGGCGTTCTCGCGCAACAGCATGAAGACCGGCAACCAGCTGTTCACGACTGGCATGGACGCCGCGCAGCTGCGCGCGATCACGCCCAGCGCCGGCGAGATGGTGCCGGAGGCGACGTTCGCCGACTTCGAGCAGTTCAGCTTCAAGGGCTGGAACGACGACACTGTCTACGGCTATGTGGTCAAGCCGTGGAACTACGAGGAAGGCAAGAAGTATCCGGTGGCATTCCTGATCCACGGCGGCCCGCAGGGCAGCTTCGGCAACGGCTGGAGCTACCGCTGGAACCCGCAGACCTACGCGGGGCAGGGCTACGCGGTGGTGATGATCGACTTCCACGGCTCGGTCGGCTACGGCCAGGCGTTCACCGACTCGATCAGCCAGCACTGGGGCGACCGGCCGCTGGAGGACCTGCAGAAGGGCTGGGCCGCGGCGCAGCAGCAATACGACTTCCTCGACGGCTCCAACGCCTGCGCACTCGGCGCCAGCTACGGCGGCTACATGGTGTACTGGCT
>DATCYC010000242.1:0-1544 GCA_036570525.1 Luteimonas sp. | reverse complement strand
CCATCCTCCAGCAGCCAGAGCGCGCCGTCCGGCCCCTGCTCCACTTCACGGATGCGTCGGCCCATGTCGTAGCGCGCCGCTTCGCGCGCCTGCACGCCATCGAACTGGATACGGACCAACGCCTGCGACGCAAGCCCGCCGATGAACCCGTGGCCGCGGAAGTACGGAAACATCGAACCCGAATAGATGACGAACCCCGACGGCGCGATCACCGGCGTCCACCACGCTTCGGGCGCGTTGAATTCCGGGCGCGTGTCGTGGTCGGGGATCGGCGTGCCGTCGTAGTGGTCGCCGTTGGACACGATCGGCCAGCCGTAGTTGGACCCGCGCTCGACCAGGTTGAGCTCGTCGCCGCCCATCGGCCCCATCTCGTGCTCCCAAAGCCTGCCGGCTGCGTCGAACGCGAGCCCCAGAACGTTGCGGTGGCCGAGCGTCCACACCTGCGCGGCGACGCCACCCTGGCTGGCGAAGGGGTTGTCCGCGGGTACCGAGCCGTCGGCGTTCAAGCGCACGATCTTGCCCAGGTTCGACTGCATGTCCTGCGCCGGCGTCATCTGCTGGCGCTCGCCGGAGCTGATCCACAGCTTGCCGAAACGGTCGAAGGCGATGCGGTGGCTGTAGTGCGCGCTACCGCTGACCTTGGGCACCTGCCGCCAGATCACCTGCAGGTTGGACAGGCTGCCACCGTTGCCGGCGTCCAGCGTCAGCGTCGCGCGCGCCACCGCGGCGCCGCGCGTGTCGCCGTCGCCCTGCTCTGCATAGCTGATGTAGACGAGCCCGTTGCTGGCGAACTGCGGATGCGGCACCACGTCGCCGAAGCCGCCCTGGCCACCGTAGGCCACGGCCGGCACGCCGACGATCTCGCCCACCTGCCCGCTGGCCGGGTCGAACAGGCGCAGGTGGCCGCGCTTCTCGGTCACCAGCAGGCGGCCGTCCGGCAGGAAGGCCATCGCCCAGGGTTCGTCGAAGCGCGCATGCGTGGTCTTGACGAACGGCTGCGCCGGGACCCGCAGCGCCGGCAGCGGACCGCCGGTGCGTGGCGGCGCGGCGGCGATGGCGTCCGTGTCGGCGGGTTGCGTCGCGCGCCCGGCGACGAGCATGCCGCGGGTGCCGGCGACTCCTGCCCGATCGGCGTCCGCCGCTTCGTTTCCGGCGGCTTCCGCGGTAACGCCTCCAGCGGTCAGGGAGGCGCGTTCGCAGCCGGCCGAGAGCAGGGCGAGACAGGCGATGACCGGCAGGATGCTTCGCATGGCGGTGCTCACCGTGGGACAGCTTGGGTTATACGCCGCCGCGCCGGTGCATGCCGTGACGCGACGGCGGGCGCGCGGCGGGCGGATCCCCCGCTGCGCCCGGGACGATGCCGAAGCCCTAGAGCGCTCGTCGCGCGGGAATGCATCTCACGCGCGTCCCCTCGGCGCCGCGCGGCGTTCGTCGAACGCCAGGCCCGCGGCGCGGACGCCAGCGCGCACGGCGGTGCGTGCGCCGGCGACGGCTTCGTTCTCCACCACCCAGCGCCGGCGGCGGTCGAGCGTGCACTCCAGTCC
>DATCYC010000241.1:0-6149 GCA_036570525.1 Luteimonas sp. | reverse complement strand
CGGCGGAAGTCGGTGGTGACCGGGACGTCGCCGAAGTAGGGCGAGAGGATTTCCGGGTCCAGCCCCTTCCAGCTGCCGTAGAGCTTGCGGCCGTTGACTGCGCCGCCAAGCACCAGCAGCGGGTTGCCGTAGCCGTGGTCGGTGCCGCGGCTGCCGTTCTGGCGCACGCGGCGGCCGAATTCGGACTGCACCACCACCGTCACCCGGCCGATCTCGCCGCCGGTTTCCAGTTCGCCGTAGAACGCGGCCAGCGCCTGCGACAGCTCGGCGATCTGGTTCTGGTAGTAGTGGTA
Organism: Luteimonas sp.; assembly: GCA_036570525.1. GTDB lineage: Bacteria > Pseudomonadota > Gammaproteobacteria > Xanthomonadales > Xanthomonadaceae > Luteimonas. The sequence goes on along the minus strand of DATCYC010000241.1, from coordinate 5,856 downwards.
GCCGGCGCCCGCGGTGCCTTGGCCGTCGTGGGTGTCCCAGCCGCCGAGGTCGACCGCGGCGTAGCGCATGCCCAGGTTGAAGCGCACCGACTGCGCCACCGTCCACAGCTGCCGCGCGAAGTTGCTGGTCGGCCAGCTGGCGGGCAGGCCACCGTACGGCTGGCCGGCAATGACGCGCAGCGATTCGTCGGCGCCGCGGCCGGAAGCTTCCAGCCCGGTCCTGCCTTTCCACAGGGTCGCCAGGGTTTCGTTGACGCCCTTCAATCCGGCGGGCGAGTCGTCGCGCGTGTGCTGCCAGGCCCAGGCGCCGGAATTGAGTTCGAAATCCGACGGGCTGCCCATTGTCAGCGACTGCGTGGCGCCGAGCAGGTTGGCCGGCGTGCGGCTGTTGACGGCGAGCGCGGGCATGGTGACGTTGCCCGGCGCGCCGGGCTGCGAATTCCACGCGCGGGTGATCCAGCCGGTGCCGGCGCCCTGGGTGCCGGGCGTGCCCAGGTCGAGATAGAGCTGGGCGTCGAAATGGCTGCGGGTGACCGTGGTCAGCAGGCCGCAGCTGTTGACGATGGCGAGCTTGCCGTCGGTCCAGATGTCATGCAGGCCGGTCGCCGACGGGTGCAGGCCGAAGCCCGTCGCCGCACCGCTGGCGAGAGTGAGCGGAAGCGCGCCGTAGGCGCCGGAGGCGGCGATCGACAGGTCCGGGCGCGCTTCCTCGTAGAAGGCGCGGTCGTTGCCCGACACCGGCGGCACCAGGTTGAGGCCGTCGATGCCGCCGCGCAGGAACACGTGCACGATGGTGTCGTAGGGATTGGCCGCGGCGTGCGCGGGGTCGGAGAATAGCAGCGACGGCCCGGCAACCGCGCCGACGGCGGCGGTCGCGCAGCAGCCCTTGAGGAACTCGCGGCGGTCGAGGAGCAGGCGATCCTGGATTGAACTTGGCATGGCGTGTTCCTCAGCGGGCCAGGAATTCGGGCGACATCAGCACAAGCGACACCATCGAACGCAGGCGCTGCTGGTTGTAGTGCCGCTTGAGGTCGTTGCCGGCCCAGCTGTCGGTGTCGGCGATGACGTCGCCGGCGGCGCCGTTCTGGCGCATGAAGTCGACCAGCACGCCGCGCCGCGCCGGCAGGTAGCCGAGCAGGCGCCTGCACCAGAAGTCGACCAGGTTGGTCGACGTCCACTGCGACACGCCGCTGCGCGTGGCTTCCAGGATCGGCAGCAGTGGCACGTCGGCGTCCTTCGTTTCGCTCAGCCAGTTGAGCAGCTTCCAGGTCATGCCGAAGCTGTTGGAACCCGACCACGCCACGGCGGTGTCCGGGTAGCCGTTCGGCGCCGGCCAGTCGTAGGGCGTGTGGCCGGTGAAGCCCATGCGCCAGCCGAATTCGTCGCTCTTGCCGTCGTCGACGTTCGGAGTCCAGTCGCTGCCGGAAAGGCGCAGCGCCGCGGCCACGGCCTCGAACGGGCGCCGGCGCTTCTGTCCCCAGTTGTTGAACGCCGCGTCCGACAGCAGGATGTGGCGCAGGGTGCGCTTGATCTGGTCGGGCTCCTGCCAGTTGGCGCGGAACACCGCGGCCGCACTGTCGATCAGCTGCTGGCTCGGGCGGTCGGCGCAGAAGCGGCGGATCAGCTTCTTGCAGATGAATTTGGCCACGCGCGGATGGCTGGCGATCCGGTCGAGGATGTCGCGGCCGTCCTTGAGCGCGGGCTGCTCGGGATTGAGGAACATGCCCAGCGGGAACTTCGGCCCCGCGTCGTGCCAGCTGGAGCGGTAGACGAAGGTGCCGTCGTCCTCGGTCGGGAATTCCCAGTGCCCGTCCTTCACCGTCCAGCCGGTGAACGCGGCGGCGGTTTCGTACACGTCGACGTCGGTGTAGCCGATCGGGTACGACGGGTCCTCGGGGCAGGGCGGGACCTGGAACGGATCCATGAAACCCAGGTAGTTCTCGCTGCCGAAGGTGTGCAGCTCCATCAGCTCGCGGGCGAAGTTCTCGTTCGGGCCGGCGCGGGTGTTGGAGCGGTTGTCGAGGAAGTAGAGCATCGCGGTGCTCTGCGCGACGGCCTCGAGCATGGTGCGGAAGTTGCCGAAGGCGTTGGCGCGGATCACGTCGCGGTCGTAGTGCACGTAGACCGGGCCGGCCGAGTAGTCGGTGGCCATGACGTTGAAGTGGTCGTGCCAGAACGTCACCAGCAGCTCGCGCAGCTGGCGCCTGGAATGCACAGCACGCACCAGGCAGGCGCGCTGGATTTCCCATGCCGGGCGCATGCGCACTTCCCACGCGGGGTCACCCTGCACGTGGTCGGTCCACAGCTGCTTCAGGCTCTTGCCCAATGTGGTGTAGCCGGCCGCGGCAAGGCGCGACTCGACGGCGCTGTCGTCGATCGCCTCCCAGTCGAGCTGGTCGTCCACCCACAGCGTCATGCGTTCGACGTCGTTGCTGCCGATCGCGTTGAACGCGGCGATGTCGGACGCGGTGGCACCGTAGCTCATGTTGCCCAGGGCGCGGATCGCCAGCGACGGCCTGGGCAGGGTGATCCGCTGCGGTGCGGACATGCCGCCCATCGACGGCGTGTCGGGGAAGCCGGGCGTGGGCGGGCCGGTGATTGCGGCGAAGCCATCCGGGTCGTCGCCGGAGCTGCCGTCGAAGAAGGTCGTGACCGCATTCGAAACCGCCGCCCGGGAAGGTGGCGCGGAGAAGGCGCCCGGCGCGGCGGCCGCGGCATGCGCTGCCGGCAACGGCTGGTAGTGCAGCGGCCTGCCGTTTCCGTGGCGTTGTTCGATGGCAACGCGGGCACGCGACACTTCGACTTCGCGCCGGGCCGTAGCCACCCGGCGCTGTCCGGCCGGAGTTGTCGCTGCGGGTGCCGCGGGCGCGGCCGCAGGCGCCAGGAAATCGGCAGGTGCCGGGCACTGCAGGCCGGCTTCGGCCAGGCGCGCGGACGGCATTGCGCCGGGCGACATCGGATTCGACATTGGATACTCCCCTGCGAAAACTCCCTGAGGGAAGGGTATGGGGTGAATCCCTGCGCGGCTGTGACCGCGCTCGCATAGCCGGGGCGCGGGGCCCGGCGCGGGCTCAGATCAGGCCGGTGGCGTAAAACACCCCGATCACCACGAATACCGCCAGCGTCTTGATGATCGTGATCGCGAACACGTCCTTGTAGGCCTGGCGATGGGTCAGGCCGGTGACCGCGAGCAGGGTGATCACCGCACCGTTGTGGGGCAGGGTGTCCATGCCGCCGGAGGCCATCGCGGCGACGCGGTGGAACACTTCCAGCGGAATCCCGGCCGCGGCGGCGTTGGCGATGAAGGTCTCCGACATCGCCGCCAGCGCAATGCTCATGCCGCCCGACGCCGAGCCCGTGATGCCCGCCAGCACGGTGACGGTGATCGCCTCGTTGACCAGCGGATTGGGGATCGCGCCCAACGCGTCGGCGACCACGAGGAAGCCGGGCAGGGCGGCGATCACCGCACCGAAGCCGTACTCGGACGCGGTGTTCATCGACGCCAGCAACGCGCCGCCGATCGCATTCTTCGTGCCTTCGGCGAAGCTCGCCAGCACCGGTTTCCACGCGAACACCATCACCGTGAGGATGCCGACCAGCAGCGCACCTTCCACCGCCCAGATCGCGGCGATCTTCGACACTTCCTGCACCACCGGCGCGGCGTTGCCGACCACGGCCGGCACGAACGCATGGCTGTCGCCGTAGAACCCGGGGATCCAGTCGGTGAACAGCTTGTTGGTCACGCCCACCAGGATCAGCGGCAGGATCGCGATGAAGGGATTGGCGAGCTTGCCGCCGGTGAATTCGGCCGGCTCGTTCACAAGTTTGGCCGGGTCGCCGTAGCCTTCGCCGGCCTTGAGCGCGACGCGCCGGCGCCAGTCGAGGTAGAGCATGCCCACGATCAGGATGAACACGCCGCCCAGGGTGCCCAGCCACGGCGCGGCCCAGGTATTGGTGCCGAAGAACGCGGTCGGGATGATGTTCTGGATCTGCGGCGTGCCCGGCAGCGCGTCCATGGTGAAGGTGAAGGCGCCCAGCGCGATGGTGCCCGGGATCAGGCGCTTGGGGATGTCGCTCTGGCGGAACAGCTCCGCGGCGAACGGATACACCGCGAACACCACCACGAACAGCGACACGCCGCCGTACGTCAGCAGCGCGCAGACCAGCACGATCGAAAGCATCGCCCGCTGCGCGCCGACGATGCGGATGGTGGCCGCCACGATCGCCTTGGAGAAGCCGGAGATCTCGATCAGCTTGCCGAACACCGCGCCCAGCAGGAATACCGGGAAATACAGCTTCAGGAAGCCGACCATCTTGTCCATGAACAGGCCGGTGAACATCGGCGCGACCAGCGACGGGTCGGTGAGCAGCACCGCGCCCAGCGCCGCGATCGGCGCGAACAGGATCACGCTGTGGCCGCGGTAGGCGACGAACATCAGGAAGCACAGCGCGGCGAGGACGATGACGAACGACATCCATGGCTCCACCCGCCGGAGTCGGCCGGCGTGGAGGGCGAGTGTCGCGGCGCACGCCCCGGCGGCCCATTGTCCGAAGGTACGATGCCGCCCGCCGCGGCGTGGTCATAGGCTTGCGACCAATCTGCGGCGCATGCCGCGCGGCGTGCACCTTGAGGGAGAGAGATTCGATGAAGCGCAAGCATTTGAGCCTGGCGATCGGTTGCGTCCTGCTGTCACCGGCAGCCTGGGCGCAGCAGGCCGAGCCCGTGGAGCAGCAAACGCAGGCCGCTGCGCCGGCCACCCGTGACAGCGCCGAAGCGCGCACGCTCGACGCGGTCACGGTGACCGCGCGCCGCCGCACCGAGTCCATCCAGGACGTCCCGGTCGCGGTCAGCGCCTTCAGCGAGGAAGACCTGGCCAACCTGCAGGCCAGCGACGTCACCGGCCTGCAGGGCGCGGTGCCCAACCTCAACATGGTCCAGGGCCGCGGCTCGGCCAACAGCGTCAACGTCTTCATCCGCGGCATCGGCCAGCCCGACGCGCTGCAGACCTTCGACCCGGGCGTGGGCATGTACGTCGATGACGTGTACTACTCGCGCATCAACGGCGCGATGTTCTCGCTGTTCGACATCGGCCAGGTGGAAGTGCTGCGCGGTCCGCAGGGCACGCTGTACGGCAAGAACTCCACCGGCGGCGCGATCAAGCTCACCACCAAGAATCCCTTCGACAACCAGGGCGGCTCGGTGGAGTTGACCGTCGGCGACTACGGCCGCAACGAGGGCCGGTTCTACCTCAGCGGCAACCTCAGCGACACCATCGCGGCAAGCATCGCCGGCGCCTCGATCCGCAACGACGGCTACGTGCGCGATGCCGATACCGGTCGCCATTTCAACAACGAGGACACCAAGGCGCTGCGGGCGAAGGTGGCGTTCGCGCCCACCGACGGCTTCCGCGCAACGCTGTCGCTCGATCACACCGAACAGGACGTCGCGCTCACGCTCGGGCGGCCGATGGCGCCGCTGGTCCAGACCGACCTGGCCCTGGGCCCGGTGGTGTTGCACCCGGGCTCCAGCGGCGACTGGGACTACCGCGCCCGCACTTCGTTCGACCCGCCTGGCCACGGCCAGACGCTGGAGCACACCGGCGGCTCGCTGGCGATGGAGTGGGACATCAACAGCCAGTGGCTGTTCAAGAGCATCAGTTCGTATCGCAAGCTCAAGACGCATTCGTTCATCGACATCGACGCCTCCGAGTACGAGCTTGGCGACGTGCTGGTGGCGATGAACCAGGACCAGGCCAGCCAGGAGTTCCAGCTGCAGTACGACAACGGCAGCAACCTGCACGGCATCTTCGGCGCCTACTACATGCGCGAGAACGTGCCGTCGCACCAGGAGGCGTA
>DATCYC010000240.1:0-1514 GCA_036570525.1 Luteimonas sp. | reverse complement strand
GCCAGCATCACCGGCGCCTCGAAGCCCGGCACCAGGCGCTTGTAGGAGTTGGTGGTCGAGTTGGCGAACGCGTTGATCGCGCGCGCGTGCTTGAAGATGCCGCCGATGTACCACAGCGCCATCTGGCTCAGCCCGCCATAGCCGTCGCCGGAAAACAGGTTCGTCCCGCCCTTGGCCAGCGACTGGTGCACGTGCATGCCGCTGCCGTTGTCGCCGACGATGGGCTTGGGCATGAAGGTCGCGGTCTTGCCGTTGCGGTGGGCGACGTTCTTGACGACGTACTTCATCGTCAGCAGTTCGTCGGCCTTCCGGGTCAGCGAGTTGAACTTGGTACCGATCTCGCACTGGCCGGCGTTGGCCACTTCGTGGTGGTGCACTTCCACCTCGATGCCGACCTGTTCGAGCGTCTTGCACATCTCGGCGCGGATGTCGTGCAGCGAGTCGAGCGGCGCGACCGGGAAATAGCCGCCCTTGATGCCGGGGCGGTAGCCGGTGTTGCCGCCGGCGTATTCGCGCGAGGAGTTCCAGTGCGCCTCTTCCGAGTCGATGTGGAAGAAGGTGTGGCCCATCTCGTTGGCGTAGCGCACCGAGTCGAAGATGAAGAACTCCGGCTCCGGGCCGAAGAACGCCTGCTCGGCGACGCCGCTGGACTTGAGGAACGCCTCGGCGCGCTTGGCGATGCCGCGCGGGTCGCGGGTGTAGGCCTGCATCGTGGTCGGGTCGAGCACGTCACAGGTCAGCACCAGGGTGGGATCGGCGGTGAACGGGTCGAGGAACGCCGTGTCCGGATCGGGCAGCAGCACCATGTCGGACTGGTGGATGCCGCGCCAGCCGGAGATGCTGGAACCGTCGAACATCTTGCCGTCCTCGAACAGCGTGGGTTCGATGATCGACTTGGGGAAGGTGACGTGGTGCTGCACGCCGCGCATGTCGGAAAAGCGCAGGTCGACGAATTCGACGCGATGGTCGGCGATGAGTTTTTCGATGTTTTCGATGGACATGGCGGGTTGGCCGGCTGGGAGGTCGTCTGCATTGTTGCAAGGGGCGTGCCAAGGCTGTCTTGGCTGCAAGCGGTTGATTTCATTCAACAAACGATGGCGGCCGCCAGTTGTTTCGCACCAGATCGATGCGTTCTTCCTGCGTGTCGCCCCACTTTGGTGCGATAACTGGAAACGGCTGGCTCCGGCGCGCCCGGACCCGGTGGGAGCGGCCATGGCCGCGATGCAGTTCGTAGGATGGGTAGAGCGAAGCAAAACCCATCATCCCCGCGCATATGACATGCCGATGGGTTTCGCTTCGCTCTACCCATCCTACCTGCGAGGACGGCCGGAACCTGACCTCGCTCCCGTATCCTGTTCCGCCGCCCCAACCCATGGCCCGCCGTGACCGACCTGCTCGCCGCCCTGCTGCTTGGCATCATCGAAGGCATCACCGAGTTCCTGCCGATCTCCAGCACCGGGCACCTGCTGATTGCCCAGCACTGGCTGGGCCACCGCAGCGACCTGTTCAACATC
>DATCYC010000239.1:0-3817 GCA_036570525.1 Luteimonas sp. | reverse complement strand
GGCCGACAAGCCGGTGCCGATGGTGCTGCTGGTGCACGGCGGCCCGTGGGCGCGCGACGCGTACGGCTACAGCGCGTACGACCAGTGGCTGGCCAACCGCGGCTATGCGGTGCTGTCGGTCAACTACCGCGGCTCCACCGGCTTCGGCAAGGATTTCGTCAACAAGTCCAACCACGAGTGGGCGGGCAAGATGCACGACGACCTGATCGACGCCGTGCAGTGGGCGGTGCAGCAGGGTGTCACCACGCCGGACAAGGTCGCGATCATGGGCGGCAGCTACGGCGGCTACGCCACCCTGGTCGGCATGACCTTCACCCCGGATACCTTCGCCTGCGGCGTCGACCTGGTCGGCCCGTCCAACCTGGTCACCCTGTTCAGCACCTTCCCGGCGTACTGGGCCAGCTTCATGGAGCAGTGGTACAAGCGCGTCGGCGACCCGCGCACCGACGAAGGCAAGCAGCTGCTGCTGGACCGCTCGCCGATCACCCATGTCGACAAGATCAGCAAGCCGCTGCTGATCGGCCAGGGCGCCAACGATCCGCGCGTGGTGCAGGCCGAGAGCGACCAGATCGTCGAGGCGATGCAGGCCAAGGGCATCCCGGTGACCTACATGCTGTTCCCCGACGAAGGCCACGGCTTCGCCCGTCCGGAAAACAACACGGCCTTCAACGCGGTGACCGAGGGCTTCCTCGCCACCTGCCTGGGCGGCCGCGCCGAGCCGATCGGCGACGACTTCGCCGGCTCCAGCGCCACCGTGCCGGTCGGCGCGGACGCGGTGCCCGGGCTGGTCGAAGTCATGAGGTCGCACGAGCCCGAGATCCGCAACTGAGTTTGCATGGACAGGGCGCCGGGATCCGGCGCCCTGTCCGCACCGCGGCGCGTCAGGCCGCGCGGGTCTCGAACTGCGCTTCCTCGGTCGAGCCCTTCAGCGCCACCGTCGACGACTGCGCGCCCTGGATGGCCTGGGTGACGGCGTCGAAGTAGCCGGTGCCGACCTCGCGCTGGTGCTTGACCGCGGTGAAGCCCTTGTCGGCCGCTGCGAACTCGGCCTCCTGCAACTCGACGAACGCGCTCATCTGCCGGCGCGCGTAGCCGTGGGCGAGGTTGAACATCGAGTAGTTCAGCGCGTGGAAGCCGGCCAGGGTGATGAACTGGAACTTGTAGCCCATCGCGGCCAACTCGCGCTGGAACTTTGCGATCGTCGCGTCGTCGAGGTTCTGCTTCCAGTTGAACGACGGCGAGCAGTTGTAGGCGAGCAGCTTGCCCGGATACTTCGCGTGGATCGCCTCGGCGAACTTCCTCGCGAACTCCAGGTCCGGCTTGCCGGTCTCGCACCACACCAGGTCAGCAAACGGCGCGTAGGCGATGCCGCGGCTGATCGCCTGGTCCAGGCCCTTGCGGGTCTTGTAGAAGCCCTCGGCGGTGCGCTCGCCGGTGCAGAACGGCCTGTCGTTGTCGTCGACGTCGGAGGTCAGCAGATCGGCGGCCTCGGCATCGGTGCGCGCGACGATCAGCGTCGGCACGCCCATCACGTCCGCGGCCAGGCGCGCGGCGGTGAGCTTCTCGACCGCCTCGCGCGTGGGCACCAGCACCTTGCCGCCCATGTGGCCGCACTTCTTCACCGACGCGAGCTGGTCCTCGAAGTGCACGCCGGCAGCGCCCGCCTCGATCATGCCCTTCATCAGTTCGAACGCATTGAGCACGCCGCCGAAGCCGGCCTCGGCGTCGGCGACGATCGGCTGCAGGTAATCGATGCCGTCGCCCTTGCCTTCGGCATGCTGCAGTTGGTCGGCGCGCAGCAGGGTGTTGTTGATGCGCTTGACCACCGCCGGCACCGAGTCGGCCGGGTACAGCGACTGGTCGGGATACATCTGCCCGGCAAGGTTGGCGTCGGCGGCCACCTGCCAGCCGGACAGGTAGATCGCCTTCAGCCCGGCCTTGACCTGCTGCATGGCCTGGTTGCCGGTGAGCGCGCCGAGCGCGTTGACGAACGGCTCGCCGTGCAGCGACTTCCAAAGCTTTTCCGCTCCCAGTTTCGCCAGCGAATGCTCGACGTGCACGGTGCCGCGCAGGCGCACCACGTCGTCGGCGCAGTAGCTGCGGGTGACGCCGTTCCAGCGCGGGTTGTTGCTCCAGTCGAGATTGAGCTGTTCGGCGGTTTGCAGGGTGGTCTTCATCGCGATGTCCTCTGCTTTGGCCCTCCCCTTCAAGGGGAGGGTTGGGTGGGGATGGGTTTGACGTTCGGCGTGAGGGTGATCTGGGTCGATAGGGGCGTGGTCTGGCATTCCGGGGGCGGACGGGAAACCCATCCCCACCCCGGCCCTCCCCTTGAAGGGGAGGGAGAAAGTCACGGCAATCGCTCGTACGCAGGCAACGTCAGGAACTCCTGCAGCTCGTCGGCATGCGTCAGCCGATCAAGCACGCCGATCGCTTCGCTGATCCGGCTGCCGCCGGGCAGCCTGCCGCGGTCACCCAGGCGCGCCGGCAGGTTGAGCAGCGCGCGCTCGAGCAGGGAGAAGTCGACCGGCGTGCCGTCGTCCAGGTGCACGTCGTCGCCGTGCAGCCACTGCCACAGCTGCGCGCGCGCGATCTCGGCGGTGGCGGCGTCTTCCATCAGGTGGTGGATCGGCACGCAGCCGTTGCCGTCGAGCCATGCGGCGAGATACCGCACACAGACCTCGACGTTGCCGTCGAAGCCGGCGCGGGTGATCGTGCCCCGCGACGGCGCGAGAAGATCTGCGGCCGTTACCTGCACAGCCTGCCCCGGACTTGATCCGGGGTCCTCGCGCGCGACGTCGTGCTGGTGCGCGCCGGGCATGTGCGCGTCGAACACCTCGCGCGCCAGCGGGATCAGCGCCGGGTGCGCGACCCAGGTGCCGTCGTGGCCGGCTTCGGCCTCGCGCAGCTTGTCCGCGCGCACCCGCGCCATCGCGGCATCGTTGGCGGCGGCGTTCCCGGCAATGGGAATCTGCGCCGCCATCCCGCCCATCGCGTGCGCGCCGCGGCGGTGGCAGGTGCGGATCAGCAGCTCCGAGTACGCCTTCAGGAACGGCTGCGTCATCGTCACCTGCGCACGCTCCGGCAACACCCGGTCACCATGTGCGCGCAGGGTCTTGATGTAGGAAAAAATGTAGTCCCAGCGACCGCAGTTCAGGCCGACGATGCGCTCGCGCAGCGCGTGCAGGATCTCGTCCATCTCGAACGCCGCCGGCAGCGTCTCGACCAGCACCGTCACCTTCATCTGTCCGCGCGGCAGGCCGAGCTGCGCCTCGACGTGGGCCAGCACGTCCTGCCACAGCGCCGCCTCCTCCATCGACTGCAGCTTGGGCAGGTAGAAATAAGGTCCGCGATCCTTCGCAGCGAGCACGTCCGAGTTGTGGAAGGCGAACAGGCCGAGGTCGAACAGACTCGCGGACATCCGCTCTTCGTCGACCAGCACGTGCTTCTCGTCCAGGTGCCAGCCGCGCGGGCGCACGATCAGCACCGCCTGCTGTTCGAAGGGCTTGAGCGCATACGCCTTGCCCGCGTCGCTGGTGAACGCCAGCGTGCCGGCCACCGCTTCGCGCAGCGCGCGCTGGCCCTCGACCATCCGCGCCCAGGTCGGCGCGGTCGAATCCTCGAAATCGGCCATGTAGCAGTTCGCGCCGGAGTTGAGCGCGTTGATCACCATCTTCGGGTCGACCGGCCCGGTGATCTCGACCCGGCGGTCGAGCAGCGCACGCGGGACCGGGGCCACGCGCCAGTGGCCGGCGCGGATCGCGCGGGTGTCGGCGCGGAAGTCCGGCAGGCCGCCGCGGTCGAAGAACGCCTGGCGCTC
>DATCYC010000238.1:0-2242 GCA_036570525.1 Luteimonas sp. | reverse complement strand
ACTGCAGCAGCGAGGTCCAGACCAGCTTCTCGGCGCGTTCGTTGACCACGTTGCCGTGGTAGATCACCGCCAGCGACAGCGCCAGCATGTACGCCACGACCAGCGCGGTGATGCGCAGGCGCAGGCCGGTCCTACGCATCGTCCGCCTCTTCCGCATCGACGGCCGCCAGGCGGTAGCCGACGCGCGGCAGGGTCTGGATCAGCCGGGTTTCGAACGGCGCGTCGACGCTGCGCCGCAGTTCGTAGACGTGCGAACGCAGCATGTCGCCGTCCGGCGGGTCGTCGCCCCACAGCGCGTATTCGAGCCGGTCGCGCGAGACCGCGGCCGGGCTGGCCTGCATCAGCACTTCCAGCAGCTTGCGGCCGGCGGGAAACAGATGCAGGCGCCGGCCCGCGCGGGTCGCTTCCAGCGTGGCCAGGTCAAGGCGCAGGTCGGCGACTTCCAGCACGCGCCGGACCCGGCCGCTGGCACGCGCGAGCAAAGCCTCCAGCCGCACCTCCAGCTCCGGCAGCGCGAACGGCTTGGTGAGGTAGTCGTCGGCGCCTGCGCGGAAGCCGGCGATCTTGTCGGGTAACTCATCCCGCGCGGTGAGCATGATCACCGGCGTGTCGCGGCCGTGCTCCTCGCGCAGGCGGCGCAGCACCCCCGGACCGTCGAGGCCGGGCAGCATCCAGTCGAGCACGATCACGTCGTGGGCCCGCGTGCTGGCCAGGTGCAGGCCGGTCACGCCGTCGGGCGCGGCGTCGAGCACGTGCCCGCGCGCTTCGAAGTAATCGAACAGGTTGGCGACGAGATTGCGGTTGTCCTCGATGACCAGAACTCGCATGGACTTGCTCCCTGGCCGCAACGGGGCCTGGCATCCGCGCAGGATCGCACCCCCGATGTCGGAATTGCATGGACATCGGCCGCGCTTAACACCGCTCCAACCCGCGCCCTACCGCTCTCCGACACCCGCGCCGGCAGTCTGCCGCGCAACCGGGCGACCGCCCCCGGCCGGACGAGTGACCGCCTTGATCGATCGATACCTGCCTGCCCGTCGTGCGCCGGCGCAGATCCACAGTCCCGGCACCGACCTGCCAGGCCCCGCCCGGCGCCGGGGCAGCGCCGGCGGCACTGTCCGGATCCTGCAGTCAGGCATGCCGCCATGGCTTGCGTGGCAGCTGCTGCTGCCGCTGGCGGTGTTCGTCGCGGCCAACTTCGTGCTGCTCCAGCTTGGCGGCGACAAGTGGCTCGCCGGCCACCTGTACCTGTGGGAAGGCGGCCACTGGGCGCTGAAGGGCGGCTTCATCACCAGCACGCTGATCCACGAGGGCGGCAAGCGCCTGAGCGTGCTCGCCTGGCTGGGGGTGGTGGCCTGCGCGGCGGTCGCCTGGTGCAAACCGGCTTGGCAATCATGGCGGCGGCCGCTGCTGTACCTGGCGCTGGCGGTGCTGCTGTCGACCTCGGTCGTGGCCTGGATGAAGTCCTGGACGCACGTCGACTGCCCCTGGGACCTGGTCGGCTTCGGCGGCACGCGCAGCTACCACGACCTGCTCGCCGCCCTGCCCGCGCACGTGCCGCACGGGCACTGCTTTCCCGCCGGCCACGCCAGTGCGGGCTACGCGTGGGTGGCGCTGTTCTTCTTTTTCGGCCGCACGCGCCCGCAATGGCGCTGGAAAGGACTCGCCGCGGGCCTGTGCGCGGGGCTGGTGTTCGGTGTTTCCCAACAGCTGCGCGGCGCGCACTTCGCCTCCCACGATGCCTGGACACTGATGGTCTGCTGGCTGGTTGCGCTGCTGCTGCATCGAATCATGCTGGCCCGAGGCGGGGCCATGCCGGCTGCGCGGAATGCGGGCGCCACTCCTGCCGATGGAGGCAGGTGATGGTCGCCGCCGACATCTTCCGCCCCTTTCCGCCGCGCGCGCTGGCGTGGCTGCGTCAGCGGCCGGCTGTCTCGACGGAACTGCTGGCGCTGCTGGCCAGCGTGTTCTTTACCGTGGCCTGCAACTACGAGCTGTGGCACACGCTGGTCGCGGACATCCAAGCTGACGCCAGGCTGCTGGCGGCGGTGTTCGTGTTCGTCACCGCGCTGCAGGCATTCCTGCTGGGGCTGGTGCTGTCGCGCAGGACGGCGAAGCCGCTGTTGACCGTGCTGTTCGTGGCCACGGCGTTCGCCGCCCATTACATCGGCAGCTTCAAGGTCTACCTGGACCCGGACATGATCCGCAACGTCCTGGAGACCGACCCCCGCGAAGCGGGCGA
>DATCYC010000237.1:0-4855 GCA_036570525.1 Luteimonas sp. | reverse complement strand
GCGGTCGATGACGTTGCCGATCGCGCCGCCGACCACCAGCGCGAACGGCAGCGCGGTGCGCCAATCGCTGCGCGGGGTGCGCGACAACCAGAACGCCAGCAGGCCGCTGATGCCCACCGCCAGGGCCGAGAACAGCCAGGTCTGCCAGCCACCGGCGTCGGACAGGAAGCTGAACGCCGCGCCGGTGTTGTAGGTGCGATACCAGTTCCAGAAGCCGTCGATCACCGGCACCGGCGTGTACTCGGGCAGGCTCGACAGCACCCAGGCCTTGGTCCACTGGTCGAGGGCGATGACGATGACCGAAACAACCAGCCAGGACAGCGCGTTGGGTTTGGGGTGGCGCATGGGCGTACTTTTCATCCTGTCGTATGTCGTCCGTGTTCGCTTGTCATCCCGAGCGCAGCGAGGGATCTGCCTGGCCGGATGTGCGATTCCTCACTGCGTTCGGAATGACACATGCATGGTCGACTCAATCAGAACCACTTCCTGTCCTCGCCCGGTCCTTCGATGTTGGACACGCAGCGCTCGCACAGCTGCGGATGCGCGGCATCGTTGCCGACGTCGGCACGGTGATGCCAGCAGCGCACGCACTTGGCCTTCTTCGTCGCACTGGCGATCACGGTGATCTCGTGCGCGTCGTCGTCGGCCTCCAGCGACACGTCGCCGCTGATCAGCAGGAAGCGCAGTTCGTCGACCAGCGGCGCCAGCCAGTTCTGGTCGGACACGCCGCACTTCAGGGCGATTTCCGCTTCCAGCGCCGCACCGATCTCGCCACCGGCGCGCATCGGTTCGAGCACCTTGGCGACCTGCTCGCGCAGCGCCAGCAGCGCATCGAACTCCTTGGCCGAAGGCGTTGCATCGCCTTCCATCGGCGCCAGGCCGTCGTACCAGGTCGCGAACAGCACGTTGTCCTTGCGCACACCGTCGACGGGCGTCGGCAAGTAGCCCCACATCTCGTCGGCGGTGAAGCTGAGCACCGGCGCGATCCAGCGCACGAAGGCCTCGGCGATGCGGTACATCGCGCTCTGCGCGCTGCGACGCCCGCGCGAGTCCTCGCCCATCGTGTACAGGCGGTCCTTGGTGACGTCCAGGTACAGCGAGCCCAGGTCGACGCTGCAGAAGTTGAGCAGCGCCTGCACGATCTCGGCGAAGTCGTAACGCGCGTAGGCGTCGACGATCTTCTGCTGCACCTCGAACGCGCGATGCACGATCCAGCGGTCCAGCGCGACCATGTCGTCGAGCGGACGCAGGTGCCGGTCCGGTTCGAAGCCGTGCAGGTTGCCGAGCAGGAAACGCGCGGTGTTGCGGATGCGGCGGTAGGCGTCCGCGTTGCGCTTGAGGATCTCCTGCGACAGCGACATCTCGTTGCTGTAGTCGCTTGATGCGATCCACAGGCGCAGGATGTCCGCGCCCAGCGTCTTCATGATGTCCTGCGGCTCGATGCCGTTGCCCAGCGACTTGGACATCTTGCGGCCGTGCTCGTCGACGGTGAACCCGTGCGTCAGGCACTGCCTGTACGGCGCTGCCCTGTCGATCGCGATGCCGGTGAGCAGCGACGACTGGAACCAGCCGCGGTGCTGGTCCGAACCTTCCAGGTACAGGTCGGCCGGCTTGCCCAGGCCGCGTTCGAGCAGCACCGTTTCATGGGTGACGCCGGAATCGAACCAGACGTCGAGGATGTCGGTGATGCGGTCGTAGTCCTTCGCCTCGTCGCCGAGCAGTTCGGCCGGGTCGAGCGAGTACCAGACGTCCACCCCGCCCTGCTCCACTCGCTCTGCGACGGCACGCATGATCTCGGTGCTGCGCGGATGCGGCTCGCCGCTCTCGCGATGCACGAACAGCGCGATCGGCACGCCCCAGGTGCGCTGGCGCGAGATCGTCCAGTCCGGCCGGCCCTCGATCATGCCGGCGATGCGCGCCTCGCCCCAGGCGGGATACCACTTCACGCCCTTGATCGCTTCCAGCGCGTCGCGGCGCAGGTTGGCCTGCTCCATCGAGATGAACCACTGCGGCGTGGCACGGAACGCCACCGGCGTCTTGTGCCGCCAGCAGTGCGGATAGCTGTGTTCGAATTTCGCGAACGCCAGCAGGGCGCCGTTGCCGCGCAGCACTTCGACGATGGCGTCGTTGGCCTTCCAGATATGCGTGCCGGCGAGCATCGTGTCGCCCGCCGGGGGCGTCGACGGCAGGTACACGCCGCGGCCATCCACCGGGTTGAGCTGCGCCGCCGTGTACTTGTCGACCAGGCCGTACTTCTGTCCGGCGACGAAGTCCTCCTGGCCGTGGCCGGGCGCGGTGTGCACGGCGCCGGTGCCGTCCTCGGCGGACACGTGGTCGGCGAGGACCAGCGGGATGTCGCGTTCGGCGTAGAACGGATGCGCCAGCAGCTGGCCTTCGAGCACTGCGCCGGTGGCGCGGCCGTGCACGATAACTTCATCCACGCCATAGCGCTGCAGCGCCTTGCCGGCCAGGCCTTCGGCAATCACCAGCCAGCGCGGCTTGCCATCGCGCATCGGGCCTTCGACCAGCGCGTACTCGAGTTCCGCGCCCAGCGACACCGCCAGCGAGGCCGGCAGCGTCCATGGCGTGGTGGTCCAGATCGGCACCGCGACCTCCGCGTCGTCCGGCAGGTCGACGCCGAACAGCCGCGCCATCGCCTTCGCGTCGCGCGCGGCGTAGGCCACGTCGACCGCGGGCGAGACCTTGTCCTGGTACTCGATCTCCGCCTCGGCCAGCGCCGAGCCGCAGTCGAAGCACCAGTACACCGGCTTGACCCCGCGCACGAGGTGGCCGTTGTCGATCACCTTGGCCAGCGCGCGCATCTCGTCTGCCTCGAAGCGGAAATCGAGGCTGCGGTACGGGTGTTCCCAGTCGCCAATCACGCCCAGGCGCTTGAAGTCCTTGCGCTGGATGTCGATCTGCGCGCTGGCGTATTCGCGGCACTTCTGCCGGAATTCGACCGCATCGAGCTTCACCCCGACCTTGCCGTATTTTTTCTCGATCGCGATCTCTATCGGCAGGCCGTGGCAGTCCCAGCCCGGGATGTAGGGCGCGTCGAAGCCGGCCAGGTACTTCGACTTGACGATGATGTCCTTGAGGATCTTGTTGACCGCGTGGCCGAGGTGGATCGCGCCGTTCGCGTACGGCGGCCCGTCGTGCAGCACGAACGGGTCGCGGCCCTTCGCGTTTTCGCGCAGGCGTGCGTACAGGCCTTCGGATTCCCAGCGCTCCAGCGTCACGGGTTCGCGCTTGGGCAGGTCGCCGCGCATCGGGAACTCCGTGGCCGGCAGGTGCAGGGTGGCCTTGTACGGGTTGTCTGGCTTTGTGGTCTTGTCTGCGCTCACGCTCGTCGCCGAAATGGATGGTTCATGAAAGGTCCGCGCATCGACGCGCGGGCGCCTGCTCCGGGGCGGAGAGCATATCCCGCGCCTGCCGGGCGTCGCGGTCCATCTGCTCGACCAGGGTTGGCAGGTCGGGAAACTTCTCTTCGTCACGCAGCTTCGCGACGAACTCGACCTCGATGCGTCGACCGTACAGGTCGCCGTCGAAATCGAACAGGTGTGCCTCCAGCAGCGGTTCGACGCCGCCCACCGTGGGACGGGTGCCGAAGCTCGACACCGACGGCCATGGACGGTCGCCCACGCCGTGCACCCAGGTCGCGTAGATGCCCGACAGCGCCGGCCGTTTTTCGTCGAAGCGCAGGTTCGCCGTGGGATAGCCCAGCGTGCGCCCCAGCTGGCGGCCGCGCACCACGCGTCCGCCGATCGAATACGACGCACCCAGCAGGCGCGTCGCCGCGTCGAAGTCCCCGGCCTGAAGGGCCGCGCGGATGCGGGTGCTGGACACGCGCTGGCCGTCGAGCATCACCGGCGCGATGGCTTCGGCGGTAAAACCGTGTCCAGCGCCCTCGCGCTGCAGCGTGCCCAGGTCGCCGGTGCGGCGATGGCCAAAGCGGAACTCCGGGCCGACGTGTACTTCGCGCGCCGCCAGCCGCCCGACCAGCACGGTGCGCACGAACGCCTCCGCGCTCATCGCCACCATGCGCGCGTCGAAGCGCAACAGGCCGACCAGGTCCGCGCCCAGTTCGCACAGCCCCTCGAACTTCGCCCGCGGCAGCTGCAGCCGCGGCGGCAGCTCGCCCCTGGCGAAGAATTCGCGCGGCAGCGGTTCGAAGCTCAGCGCCACCATCGGCACCCCAAGCGCCCGCGCGCGTCCGGCCGCGTGGCGCACCAGCGCGCGATGACCCAGGTGCAGGCCGTCGAAGGCGCCGATGCAGACCACACTGCCGTGGGGGCACAGGGGCCCGCCTTCGACGTCGCGGAACAGCTTGTTCATCAGTTCTCTGTGATTGGGATGCCGGGCCGCCGTGTTGCGTGGCTGTCCGCAGGAGCGGCGGAAGCCGCGAGTCTTTGCAGGACGCGCGAGGTCACGGGAAGAGCTCGCAGCCTCCGCCGCTCCTGCGGGTGCCCGGCCAGGCGGGCGAAACCCGATCGGGCAGTATAGCTGCGGTGCAGCAAAACCGGCCCGTCAGTGCCGAAGGTGGCGCGGCCGGATGCCCTGCAGCCACAGCGCGGCGGCATAGGCCAGCGCGCCCGCGCCAACCACCACCGCCAGCCGCCAGACCCGCTCCCACCAAGGCCAGGTCGTCCAGTCCTGCCACTGCCACAGCACTGCCGCGACCACCACGACCAGCGCGACGGCCGCCAGCGCCAGTTGGCGCAGGAACCGCCGCCATCCCGGCTGCACCGCGTACACGTCGGCCCGTCGCAGGTACCACCACAGCTGGATCGCGTTGAGCCAGCCGGCCAGCGCGATCGCCAGCGCAAGGCAGGCGTGCGCGCCGGGAATGCGCCCC
>DATCYC010000236.1:0-2012 GCA_036570525.1 Luteimonas sp. | reverse complement strand
ATGAAGGCCGGCATCACCCTCGACCGCAAGGTGCTGGCGGACATCGCCGTGCACGACGCGGCCGGCTTTACCGCGCTGGCGGAAAAGGCAAAGGGCGCGCTCGCGGCGTAAGCTGGTTTTGTGGGAGCCGCCATGGCGGCTCCCACTGAAAGTGCAGTACACGCATGGGGAAGGGCGCAAGTCCTTCCCCATGTTTCGTTTTGACGGCACCGGTCGCGGTGTCGCAGGAGCGCACTTGGGCGCGACCGGCTTCGCCGGTAAAGCCGGTCGCGCCCAAGTGCGCTCCTACAATACGGATTGCGGCACAGATGGGGTTCGAACACACATGAGCAATATCGAATCGTTGTCCACGCAGGCCCTGGCCGACATCGCATCGGCGCAGACTCCCGATGCCCTGGAATCCCTGCGCGTCGCGCTGCTCGGCAAGAGCGGCAGTGTTACCGCGCAGCTCAAGTCGCTGGGCGCGCTGCCGGGCGACCAGCGCAAGGCGGTGGGCGAGGCGATCAACCGCGCGCGCGACGCGATCGGAGCGGCGCTTTCGGCGCGCAAGGCCGAGCTCGAAGATGCCGCGCTCGACGCGCGCCTGGCCACCGAAACCATCGACATCACGCTGCCCGGCCGCGACGCCGCGCGCGGCGGCCTGCATCCGGTCAGCCGCACGGTCGAGCGCATCGCCGACATCTTCGGCCGCCTGGGCTACGAGCTGTCCGACGGCCCTGAGATCGAGGACGACTGGCACAACTTCGAGGCCCTGAATTTCCCCCCGCACCACCCGGCGCGGGCGATGCACGACACCTTCTACTTCGGCGACGGCCGGCTGCTGCGCACGCATACCTCGGGCGTGCAGGTGCGCTACATGCAGGACCTGCTCGCCGCCGGCGGCAAGCCCCCGCTGCGCATGATCGCGCTGGGCAAGGTCTATCGCAGCGACTCCGACCAGACCCACACGCCGATGTTCCACCAGTGCGAGGGCCTGCTGGTCGACGAGCACGCGAGCTTCGCCGACCTCAAGGGCACGCTGTCCGAATTCGTGCGCGCGTTCTTCGAGCGCGACTTCGAGATGCGCTTCCGCCCCAGCTATTTCCCCTTTACCGAGCCCTCGGCCGAAGTCGACATCGCCTGGCAGCAGCCGGACGGCTCGACGCGCTGGCTGGAAGTGCTCGGCTGCGGCATGGTGCACCCGAACGTGCTGCGCAACGTCGGCATCGACCCGGAGCGCTACACCGGCTTCGCCTTCGGCCTGGGCGTGGAGCGCTTTGCGATGCTGCGCTACGGCGTCGACGACCTGCGCAGCTTCTTCGACAACGACGTGCGGTTCCTCAAGCAGTTCGCCTGACAAGTTCCCTCCCCTTCAAGGGGAGGGTTAGGGTGGGGATGGGTTTCGGGTTCGCGCAGTTCAAACCCGTTCCCACCCCGGCCTTCCCCTTACAAGGGGAGGGAGCAATCACGACCCTCCCTTGAAGGTGAGGGAGAAGTAAAGGCTCTCCCCTTTTGGGGGGAGCAACAACTCCGGGTCCCGAAGCAATGAAATTCAGCGAAAACTGGCTCCGCCAACACGTCACCACCGACGCCACGCGCGACGAACTCGCCGCGACGCTGACGGCGATCGGCCTGGAGGTCGAGGAGCTGATGCCGCTGGGCGAAGAGCTCGACGGAGTCGTCGTCGCGCGCATCGTGTCGGCTGAGAAGCACCCCGAGGCCGACCGCCTGCAGGTCTGCAAGGTCGATGCCGGCAACGGGACGATGCTGCAGATCGTTTGCGGCGCGCCCAACGCGCGCGCGGGGCTGGTGGCGCCACTGGCGACCATCGGCACCAGGATCGGCGACATCACGATCAAGGCCGCGAAACTGCGCGGTGTCGAATCCAACGGCATGCTGTGCTCGGCGAAGGAACTGGGCATCGACGCCGACGCCTCCGGCCTGCTCGAACTGCCCGACGACGCGCCGCCCGGGACACCGCTGGCCGAGTACCTCGGCCTGCCCGACGCCAGCATCGAGCTCAAGCTCACGCC
>DATCYC010000235.1:0-3258 GCA_036570525.1 Luteimonas sp. | reverse complement strand
GCGCAGGCCGCCAGCCAGGGCGTTGCGCAGGCCCAGGCCGCGGCCGGCCAGGCCGCCGGGGCGATGAGCCAGGCCGCCTCGTCGCTGGGCAATGCCGGCAATGCGCTGGGCAATGCACTCGGGGGGCTTGGCTAGGATCCGTCGCGGGGCCGGTCAAGGCACCGGTCATCCCGCGAGCAGCTCTTGCCCTTTCCGTGGGCTCCACGTGACCCGGTCAAGGCAGTCGGGGGTGCAACCCCGACCTACGGGATCATTTCCTTTACCTGGCCCGGATAGGCCACGGTGACCACGCCACCCCACATGCACATGCACTTGCAGGTGTTGTCGAGCGTGGGCAGGTTGCCCTCGAGCACGGTCGGCGCGCCCGGCACCCATGGCGACGTGGTCGCCGGAATGCAGGGCATCGGCGTCAGCACGCCCATCGCCGCCGAGGTCGCCGAGGCCACCGTCGGATTCGCGAGCGAGGTGCACATGCCGAACGGCATGATGTTCAGCATCGGTACGTGGTCCATGATCGTCGCCGCCGGCTGGTTGCTCGACAGGGTGCGGTTGACGGGCAGCACCACCAGCGACGACGGCGCGACGCCGAAGCTGCACATCAGGGTCGCTCCGTTGACGACATGGATCGGCATGGTCTCGTCTCCGGTGGGCGCCGTCGGCGCGCGGGCGTACCGCCTGCGGCTACTGGCTGGAGGCCACGACCTCGACCCGGCGGTTTTCCGCCGCCGCCGGATCGCTCTCGTTGAGCAGGTCGCTGAATCCCTTGCCGACGGTCTGCAGGCGCCCGGCGTCGACGCCATGCTGCACCAGGTAATCGCGCACCGAGCGCGCGCGCCGCTGCGAGAGCCGCTGGTTGTAGCTGGCCGAGCCCACGCCATCGGTGTGGCCGATGACGGTGAAGCTGCGATCCTGGAGCTGCGGCGACGCCAGCGCGGCGGCCAGGTTCTGCATGGTCTGCAGCGAACCGCCTTCGATCTGCGAAGAGTTGAATCCGAACTGCACCTGCAGCGAGATCGAGGCCGACGCCGGCGCCGCGGCCTTGGTCGCCACGGCCGCGCCCGGGCGCAGCGAGCGCGTCTGCACGCCCTCGACCCCTTCGGCCGGCTTGGACTGGAGCTCCTTGACGATCTCATCGACCGACGGCTCCTGGTCGCCGAAATCGGTGCTCTGCGCGAATGCGCTGCCGGACGCGAACAGTGCGAATGCCGCGACGCCGAGCAGGATGGAAGCGGGTTTCACGATGACGGGCTTCATGATGACCTCCGTTGGGCCGGTGGGTCCGCGATCGGCACGGACTGGATGACGGAACACAAGGCAGTTTGGGCAGGAACGCGGGCGCTGGCGATACGCCATTCGCCATATTTCCAGGCTATGGCGAATGGCGGTGCCGCGCCGTTCCGGGAACGCATCGGGCGCAGGGAGATACAGCGGACAGGCTATCGCCACGACACCGGGATCGGCGTACAGATGCATTACCAAGGGCGGCGATCAGGGGCCAGCTGTGTCCGGGCAACACGATCGACCGGGTGTACTGCGATACGACCACCTCCGCGACGTGATCCGGCGCGCGGCGATGCCGGCGACCGGTCTCCACGGTCAACTGGTGCATGCGGGCGTGCTGCCTTGCGCGGCACTCGCGGTGCTGCTGGCGCTCGCCGGCAGTGCGTTGTACGCCGACCGGCTGGAACGCGGGTTCGATGCACGCGGGCACGCGATGGCGGAGCAGCTGGCGCTGGGGTTGTCGCTGTCCGGGGACGGCGCGGCCCCGGCGCGCCTGCGGTCGCGGTCGCAGCCGTTGTTCGCACAGGGCTTCGCGCGCCGGATCGAACTGCGGCGCGCGGGCGGGGAATGGATCGCGGTCGGCGACGAGGTGGCCGACCTGCAGGCCCCGAGCCTGTACACCAGCCACGGCGCCGGGGACGTCCGCGTCTATGCCGATCGTGCCGTGCTGGCGCGCGCGCAACGGCGCACCTGGCTGGCCGGCGGTGTTGTCGTCGGCATCGCGCTCGTACTGGCATGGCTGTCGCAGCGCTGGCTGCAGCGCCGGGTGGTGCATCCGCTGCGCCAGCTGCGCGACCAGGTCGGCGAGCAGCGCGGTGCTGGCCATGCATCCCGGACGCATGAACTCGACGACCTGCGCCAGGGCATCGCGGCGCTGCGGCGGCGGATGGACGAAGCCAACCACAGCGCGGACGAGCGCGTGCGTGCCAGCGCCAGCGAGGTGGTGCAGCAATCCGCGCAGGCCCGTGCGGCCGCCCAGGGCAAGAGCCGGTTCCTGGCCGCGGTCGGGGATCGCCTGCGCCAGCCGCTGCACGCCATGCACCTGTTCATCGGCGCGCTGCAGCGCAATGCCACGCCGCCGCAGCAGCCGTCGATCGATCGCCTGCAGGGCATCGTCGATGCGATGGGCGGACTGCTCGAGGAATTGCTGGAAATCTCGCGCCTGGACGCACGCGTGGTCGAGCCCGTCGTGCAGCCGCAGCCGGTGTCGGAACTGTTCGCCGCGCAGCAGCCGGACGCCGCGGCGCTGGCGCAGGCGCAAGGGGTCGCCGTGCACTGGCACGACGGTGGCCTGTGGCTGCTGGCCGATGCCCAGTTGACCGGACGCGTCCTGCGCCACCTGGTGGCCAACGCGATCGAACATGCCGCCGGCGGCCGCGTGCTGGTGACGGCGCGCCGCTGCGGCGACCGGCGCGTGCGGCTGGAGGT
Organism: Luteimonas sp.; assembly: GCA_036570525.1. Lineage (GTDB taxonomy): Bacteria > Pseudomonadota > Gammaproteobacteria > Xanthomonadales > Xanthomonadaceae > Luteimonas. The sequence goes on along the minus strand of DATCYC010000235.1, from coordinate 549 downwards.
GCGCGACAACGGCATCGGTATCGCCCGCATCCACCAGGCGCAGATCTTCGAGGAGTTCTTCCAGCTCGGCAGCGGCGAACCGCGCCAGAAACGGCGGCTCGGCCTGGGCCTGCCGATCTGCGCACGCATCGCCACGCTGCTCGAGACGCGCATCGAGCTGCGTTCCGGACTCGGGCGCGGCAGCAGTTTCACGATCGAACTGCCGCGCGCGGCGCCGGGCGTGGCCGCCGAAGCGACGGCGGCGGTGCAAGCCGGCGCGCAGGCCGGTTAGCGAAGTTGCCGTCATTCCCGCCTTCGCGGGGATGACGATCGGAAGCGAGTTGCCCGGGATCGATGGCGGCGGACCCCGCTTTCCAGCAGGGTCCGCACCGCAGCCGCGCCGATCAGAAATCCGCGCAGCCGTTGCGCCGGTTGGTCTGCACGCAGTTGGTCAGGTTCGGCCGTGACCGCACCCGCGACCATTCGCGCGCCAGGGTGTCGCCTTCCCTGCCCTGCGTGCCGGCCATGACGTCGACCAGCGCGCACATCTGCGGCGAACCCAGGTTGCTG
>DATCYC010000234.1:0-1784 GCA_036570525.1 Luteimonas sp. | reverse complement strand
GTTGGTGGCGCGCCACATCAGGCCCTGGGTGATGCCGGCGATCCACATCGAGACGATGTAGAACACCACGCCCAGCGTGTGCAGCCAGAAGTGCGCGTCGATCAGCCGGGTCGAATGCATCTTCGACAGGCCGAGCAGGCGCGGGTACATCGAGTAGATCGAGCCGATCGAGATCATCGCCACCCAGCCCAGGGTGCCGGCGTGGACGTGGCCGATGGTCCAGTCGGTGTAGTGGCTGAGCGAGTTGACCGTCTTGATCGACAGCAGCGGGCCCTCGAACGTGGCGATCATGTAGAAGCTGATCGCCACGATCAGGAACTTCAGGATCGGGTCGGTGCGCAGCTTGTACCAGACGCCCGACAGCGTGAGGATGCCGTTCATCGCGCCGCCCCACGACGGCACCAGCAGGATCACCGAGAACACCATGCCCAGCGACTGCGCCCAGTCCGGCAGTGCGGTGTAGTGCAGGTGGTGGGGACCTGCCCACATGTAGATCGAGATCAGCGCCCAGAAGTGCACGATCGACAGCCGGTACGAGTAGATCGGCCGCTGCGCCTGCTTGGGCACGTAGTAGTACATCATCGCCAGGTAGCCGACGGTCAGCAGGAACGCCACCGCGTTGTGGCCGTACCACCACTGCGCCATCGCGTCGACCGCGCCGCTGTAGACCGGGTACGACTTCCACAGGCTGGCCGGCATGACCAGGTTGTTGACCACGTGCAGCAGGCCGACCGCGATCACGTAGGCGCCGAAGAACCAGTTGGCGACGTAGATGTGCTTGACCCGGCGCTTGGCGATGGTGCCGAAGAACAGCCAGCCGTAGGCGATCCAGACCACCGCGATCAGGATGTCCAGCGGCCACTCGAGTTCGGCGTATTCCTTGCTCTGGGTGATGCCCATCGGCAGCGTGATCACCGCCCCGACCATCGCCGCCTGCCAGCCCCAGAACACGAACCGCGCCAGCCTGTCGGAGATCAGCCGCACGTGGCAGGTGCGCTGGACCACGTACAGCGAGGTGGCGAACAGCACCGAGCCGCCGAAGGCGAAGATCACCCCGTTGGTGTGCAGCGGCCGCAGCCGGCCGTAGCTCAGCCACGGGATGTCGAAGTTGAGCGCCGGCCAGTACAGCTGGGCGGCGATGAACACGCCCACGCCCATGCCGACGATCCCCCAGAACACCGTGGCCACCGTGAACTGGTGCACCACCTTGTCGTTGTAGGTCGCGGCGGATTCGGCGCGCGGCAGCGCGCCCGGCGCGCCTGCCGGCGCGGGCCGTGTGGTTTCAATGCTCATGGAACACCCTTGATTCGTGCCCGCATATTGTCGTGAAGCCCCGCGGGGGTCGACTTGATCTGGATCAATCCTACCCTCCGCCCGATCGGGCAGGGGCGGCGGGGACCCTCCCGGCCCGCTTTTCCCGTAGGAGCGGCCCATGGCCGCGAGCTTTGGCTCCCTCCCGAGGGCCGGCATCACCACTTCGGGCGCCACGCGTGCCGCTTTTTCGCCACCGCTCCCGCCAGATGCGGCACCGCTGCCGCTTTCTTCGCCAACGATGCCCCGAAAAGGGAAGTCGCCGCCCGGGGCGGCGCATCCGGCACTTCTGGCCCCGGCGATGTGTGCACAGGATTTTTCCTACCCGGGGGTTGGGCAGTCGCCGGTACCATGGGGTGAGGGGTCACCCGAGTTGCGTCGCAACGGGCGAGATGAATGCGTGCAAGCATCCGGGCGGCAGTCGCCGGAATGATTGGCGGCCGCACGCGCGCTGGCACATCGGGCTTTCGAAG
>DATCYC010000233.1:0-3740 GCA_036570525.1 Luteimonas sp. | reverse complement strand
GCTGCGCGAGCAGGGCATCGCGTTCCCCAACGACTTCCGTCGCGCCGACCACGCCGGCGACCTGCAGGATTCCTACGCGGACGCCGAGCGCTGGACCGGAGAGGCGCTGGAAGGCGAGGGCAGGCGCGTGGCGCTCGCCGGCCGCTTGCTGGCCAAGCGGGTGATGGGCAAGGCCGCGTTCGCCCAGGTGCAGGACGTGTCGGGCCGCATCCAGCTGTTCCTGCAGAAGAACACGCTGGGCGATGCCTACGACGCGTTCAAGGGTTGGGACGTGGGCGACATCGTGGCTGCCACCGGCACGATGATGCGGACGAAGACCGGTGAGCTGTCGATAAAGGCCGACACGCTGCGCCTGTTGGTCAAGTCGCTGCGGCCGCTGCCGGACAAGTGGCACGGGCTGGCGGACGTGGAGCAGCGCTACCGGCAGCGCTACGTCGACCTGATCGTGAGCCCGGACGCGCGCGAGGTGTTCGTCAAGCGCTCGCAGGTGATCGGCGCGATCCGTCGCTGGCTCGACGCGCGGCGCTTCCTCGAAGTCGAGACGCCGATGATGCATTACCTGGCCGGTGGTGCGACGGCCAAGCCGTTCACCACGCATCACAACGCGCTCGGCCTGGACCTGTTCCTGCGCGTGGCGCCGGAGCTCTACCTCAAGCGCCTGGTCGTCGGTGGCTTCGAGCGCGTGTACGAGATCAACCGCAACTTCCGCAACGAGGGCGTGAGCACCCGGCACAACCCGGAGTTCACGATGCTCGAACTGTACGAGGCCTACGCCAGCTACGACGAGGTCATGGACCTGACCGAGTCGATGATCCGCGACGTCGCGCAGGAGGCCATGGGCACCACCGCGCTGGAGTGGGACGGCAACGCGATCGACCTCGGCCCGCGCTTCCGGCGCTGGAAGCTGGAAGAAGCCGTGCGCGAACTCAACCCGGAGATCTCCGCGGCGGACTGCCGCGACCGCGAGGCGCTGGCCGCGCACTGCAGGCGCCTGGGTATCCAGGTGAAGCCGGGCCATGGCTGGGGCAAGCTGCTGCTGGAGATCTTCGAGAGGACGGTCGAGGACGGCCTCGTCCAGCCGACCTTCATCACCCACTATCCGGTCGAGGTCTCGCCGCTGGCGCGCGAATCGGACACCGAGCCGGGCATCACCGACCGCTTCGAGCTGTTCATCGGCGGCAAGGAGATGGCGAACGGGTTCTCGGAGCTCAACGATCCCGAGGACCAGGCCGCACGCTTCCGTGCCCAGGTCGAGGCCAAGGCCGGAGGCGACGACGAGGCCATGCATTATGATGCGGACTACATCCGCGCACTCGAGGTCGGCCTGCCGCCGACCGGGGGCCTGGGTGTCGGCATCGACCGGCTGGTGATGCTGTTCACGGGCTCGGCGTCGATCCGCGACGTCCTGCTGTTCCCCTACATGCGGCCCGAAAGCGCGGGCTGACTGCACGGATCCTGCCGGAGGCAGGGGGAGGAGACGGATGGAACCGTCGCAAGCGACAAACCATGACGCCGCAGGTCATTTCCTGACCGCAATCCCCCGATTGCGCCGTTGCCCCTTATGGGAAATGGCGTCCGATCGCCCGAATCGGCGGTTCCCGGCAGGGCACGGGACTTGCTTGCCATGTACTCACGGGCGAGTATCCGGCGCTGGCAGGGGACCTGCGTTCAAGAGGGCGGAAACCACGTGAATATCGTCATCGTCGACGACCAGACTTCAGCGCGCACCATGCTGCGCCATATCCTCGAGGACATCAGCCCCGAGCTGGACGTGCTCGACTTCGGCGATCCGCAGGACGCGCTGCGCTGGTGCGAGGACAACCGGCCCGACCTGCTGCTGCTCGACTACCGCATGCCGGTCATCGACGGCCTGGAGTTCGCGCGCCGCTTCCGCCGCCCGCTGCTGCACCGCGACGTGCCGATCGTGCTGGTGACGGTGGTCGGCGACGAGCCCATCCGCCAGGCCGCGCTGGACGTCGGTGTCATCGATTTCCTGGTCAAGCCGGTGCGGCCGCGCGAACTGCGCGCCCGCTGCCGCAACCTGCTGCAGCTCCGCCAGCAGGCCGAATCGGTCAAGCAGCGCGCGCTGTCGCTGGAGCAGCGGCTGCTGTCGAGCATGCACGAGGTCGAGGAGCGCGAACGCGAGACCCTGACCCGGCTGGCGCGTGCGATCGCATACCGGGACTCGGGCACCAGCGCCAACCTCGAACGCCTGGCCCGGATCGCCGGCATGGTCGCCGAGGAGATGGGCCTGTTCGAGGACGAGGTGCGGATGATCGAACTGGCCGCGCCGCTGCACGACCTGGGCAAGATCGCCATCCCCGACGCGCTGCTGATGAAGCCCGGCCCGCTGACCGACGAGGAAACGCGGCTGATGCGCCGCCACCCGGAGATCGGCCACGAGTTGCTCAGCGGCAGCCAGAACCGCTTTATCCAGCTCAGCGCCACGATCGCGCTGCGCCACCAGGAGCGCTATGACGGCAGCGGGTATCCCGACGGCCTGGCCGGCGACGAGATCCCGATCGAGGCCAGGATCGTTGCCGTCGCTGATGTGTTCGACGCGCTGATCTCGGTGCGGCCGTACAAGCGCGCGTGGAGCTTCGACGAGGCGCTGGACTTCATTTCAGCGCAGAGCGGCAAGCTGTTCGACCCCAGGTGCGTCGACGCGCTGCTGCGCGGCCGCGAACGGCTGCTGGAGATCTGCGCGCATTCCGGTTCGGGCGTCGCCCCGGCGGGCCTGCAGTAGGCGTACCGCCGATGACTTCACTGCTGCAAACGCTGAAGTCGCGTTTCGACAATCGCCCCGACAGCGAGCACGGGCAGGCGCTGACGCGCGTGGCCATGCTGGTGGTGGTGCTGGCTTACCTGCAGTTCGTGGTCAAGGGCCATGCGGGCGTCGAGCGCGGGCTCGCGCTGTCGCTGAGTTTCCTGGCCCTGGAGTTTGTCGTCGCGATCGGCATCCTGGGCTGGATTGCGGCGCGGCCCGGCGTGTCGTACCCGCGGCGCGTGGTCGGCATGGCGGCCGACTACAGCCTGATGGGCGTTGGCATGTACCTGATCGGCGACCTGCTGTCGCCGCTGTACGTGATCGTGCTCTGGGTCACGGTCGGCAACGGCCTGCGCTATGGCCCGCGGTTCCTCTACACCGCGATCTGCTTCGCGGTCATCACGCATCTGGCCGTCATCCTCAACACGCCGTACTGGCAGGCCAACGCGTGGCTCGGCTGGGGGCTGCTGGCGGGGCTGGTCGCGGTGCCGCTCTACCTGAGTTCGCTGCTCAAGGCGCTGGTCCGCGCGACCGAAGCGGCCAGGGCGGCCAACGAGGCCAAGAGCCGGTTCCTCGCCAACATGAGCCACGAGCTGCGTACGCCGCTCAACGGCATCGTCGGCATGTCCCAACTGCTGGCCACCACGCCGATGACCGCCGAACAGCGCGACAGCGCGCAGGTCATCCAGACCTCGGCGCGGGCGCTGCAGCTGCTGGTGGACGACGTCCTGGACATCTCGGCGATCGAGGCGGGCAAGCTCAAGCGCACCGATGCCGATTTCTCGCTGTCCGACCTGGTCAAGAGCATCCACGTCATGCTCCTGCCCGGCGCGCAGGCCAAGGGCATCGGTTTCGACGTCGACGTGGCCAGGGACGTGCCGAACCTGCTCCACGGCGACAGCAACCACCTGCGCCAGGTCCTGGTCAACCTGCTGTCCAACGCGATCAAGTTCACCGAAAGCGGGCGCGTCAC
>DATCYC010000232.1:0-1799 GCA_036570525.1 Luteimonas sp. | reverse complement strand
GTGGCCGGCTATGCCGATCTCCAGGATTCCGGTTACATCGATCACTTCTTCGTATCGGGAGACTTTCCTGCACGCGGCGTTGGAAGCGCACTCATGCAACATGTCCATGGGGTTGCGCTCGAACGCGGGCTGCGGAAACTGTCCGCCCAAGTGAGCCTCTCGGCAGAGGGCTTCTTCGCCAGGCACGGATTCCTGGTAGACGAGCGCCAGACGGTCGTTGTCGCGGGCGTCCCGTTGGAAAACTCGAGAATGAGCAAGTGGTTGATGGCTGACAATTGATCGAAGAAGCCCCGCTGCTCATGGAGAGCCGGGTTCGACTTGGGGGGATGGATATGCGCAAATTCCGGGGTCTGGTCCTTCCAGCCGCCATGCTCGCGGGCTGCGCCGCGCCGGGGGCGCCTGCTCCCGTACCGCACGTTCCGGAACGGTACGGCCTTGATCCGGAGCAGCCCGTCGAGGTCTGCCGGCCCGAAGGCGAGCGCAGGTACCTGGCGCGGCTCATCTGCCCGTCCGGTGAGCGCCCCGCGTTCGAGCGCACCGGAAACGTCGGCCCCCGGACGCCCCTGCCGCTGGACATGAGCCCGGCAGAGCAGGAAAGGTTGCTCGCCGACAACATGGCGATGAAGCCACTCTCCGAAGGCGAGGTCGATCACCACTGGATCGATGCCTACGAAGTGGTTTGCGAATCGCAGACAACCACCGTCTACATGGACATGTACCACTGCTCGGCGGATGCGCCCGCGCAGGCGCCGGCGAACTTCCGGATCATTCGCTAACCAAGATTCGTAGGATGGGTAGAGCGCAGCGAAACCCATCGTTCGCCTGATCGCGGGTGGCCGATGGGTTTCGCTGCGCTCTACCCATCCTACGGTTGGTGCTTTTTGTGTTGTAGTCCGTGCTCCGCAACAGCGTACGGAGGAAAGAATGCATCTGATTCCATCCATCGCCATCGCCATCGCCATCGCCATCACCATCGCCCTGGCATTGGCCGGAACCGCACAGGCCGCGACGCCGGACGCGGAGGCGGCCATGCCGACGCGCGCATCCGTCGAAGCCGCGATGCTGGAATGCCACACGTGGTACGCCGACCGCTATGCCACGCGCGTGGATGCCGCGCCGAGCGAGATCGCGGCCGGTTCCTTTGCGGCCTGCGGGCAGCAGATGGACGCGTTCGAGGCGCTGGCGCCCGCGCTGGCGAAGCAGGATGCGCACGTCGCCATCGGCGTGGGGGATGCGCGCGCCGCAGAGCACAGGATCGTTGCGCGCTTCCGCAAGCATGTACGCAACGCGACCATCGACGCGGTGATCCGCGCGCGCCGTGGGGAAACACTGATCAATCACTTTTGATCGTCATTCCCGCGGCTTTCAACAGATGCTCGCCTGGTCGAGCGGTCGCCGGCATGCTTCCCCCGATGGGGGCAGGCGCGCACTGGTTCGTCGTTCATTGCTACGGGCAGCGCTGGCGCGGGATCGCGCTTGGTGCCGGCCGGCGATATCGTGTCGTGTCGACACCGGTGGTTCCACGCGAGTAGCGCCGTGCCGGCACGAAGACCTGTATTGAACCCAAGGGGAGTGGCCGTGCGCGAATTCTTGATGTTGCTGGCGTTGGTGGTGGTGTTCCCGGCGGTCGCGGGGCGCGACGCCCCGGCCGATTATTCGCGCGCACCCGACCAGCCGGTCGACCAGGCCTACACCGACCTGATCGCGAAGTTCACCACCGACCCCGCGCTCAATTCGCCGCTCACCGACTACCTGCCGGCCTCGGACACCGTGCCCACTCCGCTGGACGTGTTCGGCCG
>DATCYC010000231.1:0-3437 GCA_036570525.1 Luteimonas sp. | reverse complement strand
CCTAGCCGTGCTGCGCAGTCAGCGCGATGATCTCGCTCCACGGCGGCACGAGGATGTCCATGTGCTCGCGCAGTACCTTCGCCGAGGCCGGGGACAGTTCGTCGAACGGGTCGCCGGCGAGGCGCTGCTTCCACTCCGGGGCCCGTTCGAGGTCGATGCTGCGCGGCGGACCGATCTTTCCCTGGAAGTTGAGCGTGGTGAAGACGGGGTCGACCAGGTCCCGGATTGCGCGGTAGTCGTCGATCGACAGGCCCGAGGTCGCGACCACTTCCGGGCCTTCTTCGCCGTACTTCGAGATTGTGACGCCGTAATGCGTGCCGCGACCCGGGCGCCGGATGATCTCGACTTCCTTGTGCAGCCCCTTCGCATACGCCTGCAGCAGCGCCGGCGTGAGTTCGAACGCCCCCTTCGCGTCGGCGGTGCCCCTGGCCGCGGCATCATCGGCCGCACCGGAACCGGCCGCGGCGGCCTGTGCCGATTCTCCGTCCGGGCCAGGATTGCCGCTGCACGTGGCAAGCGTGATTGCGATGGCCAGCAGCGCTGCCACCCCCGCGACAATGGCCATGCGACGTGTCGTCATTCCGATCTCCTTCATTGCCCGCGACGGGCAGTCCGCGGGCCGCCGGTGTCCGGCGGCCCCTTCCGGCGCGAATCGTGCGCCGGTCAAGATGCACTATCGCGATAAGCGCGTGCCAACCGCCAGCCACGGCGTGGCGGTCTCCATCAACGGCGGTTCGCGACAGGGGCCGATGGCAGCGACCGCTTGCAAGCGGCTTCTGGCCGCTATACTCATGGATTGATCCGATCTCCCGGTTCCGCGCCACGTTGAATCAATAACTTGGCGCGGGAATCGAATCCAGATTCTCCAACAATCGCCGCTCCGTCCGCGGGGCCGCGCCGAGGCCTCCCGACGCCGCATGCGCCTGTCCACGATCAAGCTGTCCGGTTTCAAATCCTTCGTCGATCCCACCACGCTGCACCTGCCGACCAACATGACCGGCGTGGTCGGCCCGAACGGCTGCGGCAAGTCCAACATCATCGACGCGGTGCGCTGGGTGATGGGCGAGAGCACCGCCAGCCGCCTGCGCGGCGACTCGCTGACCGACGTGATCTTCTCCGGCTCGTCGGCGCGCAAGCCGGTGTCGCAGGCGACCGTCGAACTGATCTTCGACAACTCCGACCACACCATCGCCGGCGAGTACGCGGCGTTCAACGAGATCTCGGTCAAGCGCACGGTCGGCCGCGACAGCACCAGCAACTACTACCTCAACGGCGCCCGCTGCCGCCGCCGCGACATCACCGACCTGTTCCTCGGCACCGGCCTGGGGCCGCGCAGCTACTCGATCATCGAGCAGGGCATGATCAGCCAGATCATCGACGCCCGCCCCGAGGACCTGCGCGTGTACCTGGAGGAGGCCGCCGGCATCTCCAAGTACAAGGAGCGCCGCAAGGAAACCGAAACCCGCATCCGCCACACCCGCGAGAACCTCGAGCGCCTGACCGACCTGCGCGACGAGGTCGGCAAGCAGCTGCAGCACCTTGCGCGGCAGGCGAAACAGGCCGAGCAGTACACGGCAATCCAGGCCGAGCGGAAGATCCGCGACGCCGAGTGGAAGGCGCTCGAGTACCGCGGCCTGGACGAAAAGCTCGCCGCGCTGCGCGAGGGGCTGTCGCAGGAGGAAACGCGCCTGCAGCAGCTGATCGCCGAGCAGCGCGAGGCCGAGGCGAAGATCGAGACCGGCCGCGTGCGCCGCGAGGAGTCGATGGAAGCGCTGAACAAGGCGCAGGCCGAAGGCTACGAAGTCGGCGGCAACCTCGCCCGCATCGAGCAGCAGATCGCCCACCAGCGCGAGATGGCGCAGCGCCTGCAGCGCGCACGCGACGAGGCCCAGGCCGCGCTGGCCGAGATCGGCGAGCACATCCACGGCGACGAGGCGCGCCTGCAGGTGCTGCAGGAAACCATCGCCGATGCGCAACCGAGGCTCGAGCAGCTGCGCGAGGAGGATGGCGTCCGCCAGGACGCCCTGCGCGACGCCGAGGCCGCGCTGGCCGACTGGCAACAGCGTCAGGACACGCACGCCCGCGAGCAGGCCGAGGCCGCGCGCGCCGGCGACGTCGAGCGCACGCGCGTCGACTACCTCGACCGCCAGGGCCTCGAAGCCGAGCGTCGCCGCGAGCAGCTGGCCAGTGAGCGCGCCGCGCTCGACCTGTCCGCGCTGGCCGAGGCATTCGCCGGCATCGAGGTACAGCACGAGGAGCAGAAGGCATCGCTGGACACGCTCGGCGGCGAACTCGAGCAGCGCAAGCAGGCCGTCACCGAGCTGCAGGACCAGCAGCGCACCGCGCAGAACGAACTGGCCGAGGTGCGCAAGCAGGCGCAGGAAAAGCGCGGCCGGCTGTCATCGCTGGAAACCCTGCAGCACGCCGCGCTCGGCCAGGAGCAGGGCGCGGCGGTCGAATGGCTGCGCCAGCACGGGCTGGACTCGGCTGCGCGCGTGGGCGAACGGCTGGAGGTTGAAGCCGGCTGGGAGAACGCGGTCGAAGGCGCGCTCGGGCAGCTGATCGAAGGCGTGCTGGTCGACAGCCCGGAGGCGCTGGTCGAGGCCCTGGGCGACCTGGGCGAAGGCCGCCTCGCGCTGGTGTCGTCGGCTGCGGGCGATGCCGATTTCGCGGCCACGTCGCTGGCCGCGAAGGTGCAGGGTCCGCTGGCGATCCGCCAGCTGCTGGCGCGCCTGCACGTGGCCGAAACCCTGGACCAGGCGCGCGCGCTGCAGGCGCGGCTTGGCGAGGGCGAATCCGTGATCACCCGCCACGGCGAGCGCCTCGGCGCCGGGTGGGTGCGGGTACTGCGCTCGGGAGCGGCCAAGCAGGGCGCGCTGCTGCGCGAACGCGAGATCCAGTCCCTGCGCGTCGAGATCGAGACCCTGCAGGAGCGCGAGCACGAACTCGAGCGCGGCATCGCCGCCTGGCGCGACCGCCTGCTGGCGGCCGAGCAGCAGCGCGAGGACGCGCAGCGCGGGCTGTACATGGCCCATCGCAGCGTCTCCGAACTGGCCGGCCAGCTGCAGAGCCAGCAGGGCCGGCTGGAATCGGCGCGCAACCGCATCGCCAGGATCGACGGTGAAGTCGAGCAGCTGGTCGAAACCCTCGACGCCAGCCGCGAGCAGTCGCGCGAGGCGCGCAGCAAGCTCGAGGACGCCGTTTCGCGCATGGGCGAGCTGGAAGGCACCCGGCAGGCGCTGGAATCCGAGCGCCGCAGCCTGGCCGAAGCCCGCGACCAGGCCCGCACCGCCGCCCGCGAATCAAGCGAGACCGCGCACGCACTGGCGCTGACCCTCGAGTCCCAGCGCACCCAGGTCGCTGCGCTCTCACAGTCGCTCGAACGCATGGGCAGCCAGCGCGGCCAGCTCGACAGCCGCCTGGGCGAACTGGCGACC
>DATCYC010000230.1:0-2594 GCA_036570525.1 Luteimonas sp. | reverse complement strand
CATCGGCCCGGCCTTCGGCGCGGTGGCGTGGGCGGCGCACATTTCCGGCTTCGTGTTCGGGATCGTGTTCGCGCTGCTGGCGCGCCGCGGCATCGCGCGGCGGCTGCGGAAGATGAAGGGGTATTGAGGGCCTTACAATCCCTCCATGTCCAAGCCCCTCTACAAGATCGTCTTCCACAACCACGGCAAGGTCTACGAGCTGTACGCGCGGCGCGTGGCGGCGAGCGCGATCTGGGGCTTCACCGAGGTTGGCGAGCTGGTGTTCGACGTGCACGACGGCGTGGTGGTCGACCCGACGGAAGAGCGCCTGCGCGACGAGTTCGGCAACACCCGCGCCCTGCACCTGCCGATGCAGAGCATCGTGCGCGTGGAGGAAGTGGAGAAGAAAGGACAGTCGGCGATCCGCGACGCCGAATCCGGCGAACGCGTGGTGACGCCGTTTCCGCTGCCCGCCAAGCCACGGTAAAGACGTAAGCCGGGCAAACGGTCGCGACGGACGCTGGGTTGATGAAGCCAACCCAGCCTACGGCCTGCAACCAGGGCACGGCCTGCGGTTCGTGGCCACGCCCGGCTTCACTTCGGCAACGGGGCCTCATCCGGCGCCGCCGGCGCGACCGGCTTCTTGAGCTCGGCCAGCGCCGCCGCAATCGGCGCATCGCCCTCGAGCACGTCGCCGGCGTTGCTGCCGGCGATTTCCTCGTCGCCACGCAGGTGCCCGGGCAGCAGGACCTCGGCGTAGTCGGCGTGGCTGTCTTCGCCTTCCTTGCCTTCGGGCTTGAGCACCACGTCCGGATCGATGCCACGCGCCTGGATCGATTTTCCGCTCGGCGTGTAATAGCGGGCGGTGGTGAGCTTGACCGAGTCGCCATTGTCCAGCGGCAACAGCGTCTGCACCGACCCCTTGCCGAACGTGCGGCTGCCAACGATTCGCGCGCGGCCGTTGTCGTGCAATGCGCCGGCCAGCACCTCCGAGGCGCTGGCCGAACCGGCGTCGACCAGCACCGCCACCGGCGCGCCGTGCATCAGGTCGCCGGGAGCGGCCGAGAACTGCGCGTCGCTGATCGGGCTGCGGCCGCGGGTGCTGACGATGCCGCCCTCGTCGAGCAGGTCGTCGGCAATCTGCACCGCCGTGGTCAGCAGGCCGCCCGGGTTGCTGCGCAGGTCCAGCACCAGCCCGCGCAGCCTGTCGCCGGAACCGGCCTGCAGGCGCTTGAGGGTCGATTCGAAGTCTGCGGCGGTGTCGGCCTGGAACGCGCTGATGCGGATGTAGGCATAGCCGGGTTCGAGCATGCGGCCGCGCACGCTGGCCAGCTTGATGGTGCCGCGGGTGACGCTGATCTGCAGCGGCCTGGACTCGCCCTCGCGCACGATGGTCAGCTTGACCGTACTGCCCGGCTCGCCGCGCAGCGGGCCCTGGCCTTCGGCGCCGGCCGGGGTCAGCGGCTTGCCATCGACGGCGACGATGAGGTCGCCGGCCTTCACGCCCGCGCGCGCGGCCGGGGTGTCGTCGATCGGCGCAATCACCTTCACCTTGCCGTCGGGCAGCTGCTGGACTTCCACGCCGATGCCATCGTAGGCGCCGCTGGTGTCCTCGTCGAAGGCCTCGGCGTCGTCCTTGTCGAGATAGGCGCTGTGCGGGTCGAGGTCGAGCAGCAGGCCGCGGATCGCCGAGTCCATCAGTGCCTTGTCGTCAACCGGCTCCACGTAGGCTTCCTTGACCGCCATGAAGACCGAGACATAGCGCTTGATCTCCTCCAGCGGCACCGCGCTCGCGGCGCTCTCGGCGGCCTCGGGGTCGTCTTCCGGCTCGATCGCCCCGGTCGGCGGTTCGTCGCCCTGCGCATCGACCGGCTGTTCCTGCGCGAGCGCCGGGCGGGCCAGCAGCAGGGCAAGGGCGAGGATCGGAAGGCAACGGCGCATGCAGGACTCCGCGGGAAATCGTGGCGTGGATCGCGCATTGGACCACGGGGCCGCGCGCGGGTTCTCCGGATTATGGGGCGTGGCGCGGCGCTCCGTTCAAGAACCGCTGAACAAGCACGCCTGTGGGAGCGGCCATGGCCGCGATGGCCCCGGCAACTGCATCGCGACCATGGCCGCTCCCACGGGTGCTCCTGAATATTCCCGCCGACGCTTCGCGGCTAGCGCTTCTGCAGCCAGCTGCCCGGATTGACCGGGTTGCCGTTGCGGCGCAGTTCGAAATACAGCGCCGGCCGGCCCTGGCCGCCGGAATTGCCGACGCTGGAGACCGGATCGCCGCGCTTGACCTGCGCCCCGGCGTCCTTGAGCAGGGCGTCGTTGTAGGCGTACAGGCTCATGTAGCCGTTGCCGTGGTCGATGATCAGGATCAGCCCGTAACCGGTCATCCACTCCGAGAACACCACGGTGCCGTCGGCGACCGCCGTGACGGTGGTGCCCGCCGGCGCGCCGATCAGAACGCCGGCGCTCTTGCTGCCGTCGGGCATGGGCGCGCCGTAGCCGGCGACCAGGGTGCCCGACACCGGCCAGCCGAGCCCGCCGACCTTGATCGGCGCGGTCTTGGCCACCTCGATCGGCGGTGGCGGCGTCTTGTGGGTCGCGCCATCTTCCTTCGCGCG
>DATCYC010000229.1:0-3255 GCA_036570525.1 Luteimonas sp. | reverse complement strand
CATCCGGTCGGTGGCGCAGCGTCTGCCCGTGCGAGCCGATCGCGGCGACGTCGGCGGCCGCGGTGCCGCTGTCGACCAGCGCCCCCAGTGCGGCGTCGGCGAAGGCGCGACCGATGCGCACGTCGAGTTCGGCGATCGTGTCGAGCGATACCCGCGCCGCGTGCTGGCCGAGCTCGACCAGCTGCGCGCGCAGCTCCGGCTGCCAGGGATAGGTGCGGCCGAACACCAGGCGCGCCGTCGAGCGCGCGTCGTTCGCATCGTCGAATTCGACCAGCGCGGCGTCGATTCCGTCGGCGCTGGTGCCGGAGATCAGGCCGAGGTAGAGGTTGGCTGGCATGCCGCCATTGTAGGAGTGCACTGGGGCGCGATGGCCTTCCCGGTAAAGCCATCGCGCCCCAGTGCGCTCCTACAAGGCTGAATCAGCCCTTCTTGGAGGCCGGCTTCGCCGCGCTCGCCACGCGCTTGTCCTTCGCCTCGTCGCCGACCTCGGCGTAGATGATGTCCTCGAACTGGCGGATGCGCGCCAGCGCCGGCCCGGTCTGGGCCCGGAACTCGGCCAGCTGCGCGCCCTTGAGCGGCTCGGGCGGCGGCATCGTCACCGCCAGCGGGTTGCGGTGCACGCCGTTGACGCGGAATTCGTAGTGCAGGTGCGGCCCGGTCGCCAGGCCCGTGCTGCCGACGCGGCCGATCACCGTGCCCTGCGCCACGCGCTGGCCCTTCTTGATCTTGCCGAAGCCCGACAGGTGCCCGTACAGGGTCGTGTAACCGCGGCCGTGGTCGAGGATCACCGCGCGGCCGTAGCCGCCCTTCCAGCCGACGAAGGCCACGCGCGCATTGCCGGCAGCCATCACCGGCGTGCTGGTGGGCGCGGCGAAATCCACGCCCTGGTGGGCGCGGGTGCGGCCCAGGATCGGGTGCTTGCGCGCGCTGGTGAAGCGCGAACTGATCCGCGTGTACTGCACCGGCATGCGGATGAAGGCCTTCTTCAGCGGCCGGCCGTCGGCGCTGAAGTACTCGGCCTTGCCGCCGCGCTCGAAGCGGAAGCCGCTGTGCATGTCGCCGTGCGCGGTGAACGTGGCGGCCAGGATCGGCCCGCTCTTGATCATCTCGCCCTCGCGCCAGGTCTGCTCGACCACCACGGAGAAGCGGTCGCTGGCGGCGACGTCGGTGTTGAAGTTGATGTCGTACTTGAAGATATCGTCGGTGATGCTGCGGATGTTGTTGCCCGACAGCCCCAGCTTGCGCGCCGAGTGGAACAGCGAGCGGCCGACCTCGCCGCTGACCACCGCGGTGCGCACCTCGACCGGGCGTTCGATCACCTTCTGCGCGACCTTGTCGCCGTCGACGTGGATCTCGACGCGGTGGATGTCGTCGCGGTCGTAGCGGAACGCGCGCAGCGCGGCTGGCTTGCCACCCGCGGCCGGCTGCATGTCGAACGCCAGCTCGGTGCCGGGGCGCAGCCGGCGCAGCGTGTCGCGCGCGCCGGGCTGGTCGAGCACGCGCTGCAGGTCGGACTTCGACAGCTGCAGGCGCTCGAACACGTGGCTGAGGGTCTCGCCCTTGGCTACGTTCACCAGCTGCCAGTTGTTCCGTTCGACGTGCGCGGCCTGCCTGGCGGACGCCGGCAGCGGCGGCAGCAGCAGAGACAGCGTGGTCAGCGGCGTGGCCGCCGAGGCGTGCGCCGCACTCGAGGACATGGCGTTGGAGAAGCCGGGGACAATGGCCATGACCAGCGTGCCGAGCATCGCGAACAGGCTGGCATGCATCCAGTGGCGGCGGGTCCAGCGGCCGTTGAAGCCGGCCGGCAGCGCGGCGGCGAGGCCCTTGCCGTTCAGGGCGGCGGCGCGGAGGTTCCGGATCCGGATCAGGTTCCCGCGACCGGGGTCCTGGGGCGAGCTGGGCTGGGTCATCAAAAGCAGTCCCGGCCCGGCGTGAAGGGCCCGTCAGGGCGTTACCATAGTCACGCGAAAAGTGTGCGTCAAACGATTGAGCGGGCAGGGATTTCCAAAAAATCCCCCTTAACCGCATGTTAACTTCTCTTTACAAACGCCGTCACGGCAATTGTCACTTCCTGCCCGCCACCGTCACCCGGATCCGCCCGTGCCCCACGCCACCGACCTGCCCGCAGTCCCCGAATCCGACTCCATGGAGCTCATCGCGCGCGGTGCCGACGAGATTCTCAAGCGCGAGGAGCTCGAAGCACGGCTGAAGGCGGGCCGGCCGCTGCGGATCAAGGCCGGCTTCGACCCGACCGCGCCGGACCTGCACATCGGCCACACCGTGCTGCTCAACAAGATGCGGCAGTTCCAGGACCTCGGCCACCAGGTGATCTTCCTGATCGGCGATTTCACCGGAATGATTGGCGACCCCAGCGGCAAGAACGCCACCCGCAAGCCGCTCACCCGCGAGGACGTGGAGGCCAACGCGCGCACCTACGCCGACCAGGTGTTCAAGGTGCTCGACCGCGACAGGACCGAGCTGCGTTTCAACAGCGAATGGTTCGGCAAGATGACCGCGGCCGACATGATCCGCCTGGCCGGCCAGCACACCGTCGCGCGCATGCTCGAGCGTGACGACTTCGCCAAGCGCTACGCGGCGCAGCAGTCGATCGCGATCCACGAGTTCCTGTATCCGCTGGTGCAGGGCTACGACTCGGTCGCGCTCGAGGCGGACGTGGAGCTCGGCGGCACCGACCAGAAATTCAACCTGTTGATGGGCCGCGGCCTGCAGGAGCACTACGGGCAGAAGCCGCAGGTGGTGCTGACGATGCCGCTGCTCGAAGGCCTGGACGGCGTGCAGAAGATGTCCAAGTCTCTGGGCAACTACATCGGCATCGACGAGCCGGCGATCGACATCGTCAACAAGACGATGAAGATCGGCGACGACCTGATGTGGAAGTGGATCGAGCTGCTGAGCTTCGACATCGGCATGGACGAGGCGAAGCAGCTTCGGGCCGACGTCGCAGCCGGCCTGAACCCGCGCGACGTCAAGCTGCGCCTGGCGCGCGAACTGGCCGCGCGCTTCCACGACGCGGCCGCCGCGCAGACCGCCATCGCCGGCTGGCACGTCGCCGTGACCGGGCAGGGCGACACCGCGCTGCTGCCGTTGCAGGACGTGGCGATTCCGGCTGAAGGCATCCGCATCGCCGCGCTGCTCACCGCCGCCGGCATCACGCCCAGCAACTCGGAGGCCAACCGCAAGCTCAAGGAGCGCGCGGTGAAGGTCGACGGCGCCGTGGTCGAGGACGCCGGCACC
>DATCYC010000228.1:0-2604 GCA_036570525.1 Luteimonas sp. | reverse complement strand
CAGCCCCTTCGCCCGCTGCAGCGTCAGCGTGCCGGTGTCGACCTCGTCCGGCGCGTCGAGCACGCCGAACAGGCGTTCGGCCGAGGCCACGCCCCGCTGCAGCATGTTCTGCACGTTGGTCAGCTGCTTGAGCGCGGGGATGATCGCCATCATCGCCAGCATCAGCGCGACGAAGCCGCCCGCGCTCAGGCGCCCGGCCATCGCCTCGCGCCCGGCCACGAACAGCAGCATCGCCAGCCCGATCGAGCCCATCAGCTGCACCATCGCCGAGGAGATGCTGCGCGTGGACTCGACCTTCAGCGACAGCCTCATGTGCCGGTCGGCGAGCGCGGAATAGCGCTCGAACTCCACGCCGCGCGCGCCGTAGACCTTCACTTCCTGGTGGTTGCTCAGCGACTGGTCGGCCGATTGCATCAGGTCGGCGGAGCTTTCCTGGATGCGGTGGCTCACGCGCCGGTAGCGCTTGCCGACCTTGTCCATCACCCAGGCCAGCGGCGGCGCCAGCACCAGGATCGCCAGGGTCACCTGCCAACTGGTCCAGAACATCACCACCAGCGCGGCGATGATCTGGAACGACTGCTGCAGCATCACCTTGGCCGCGTCGATGGTCGCCTGGGCGACCTGGTCGCTGTCCGAGCCCAGCCGCACCAGCATCGACGGCACCGGCTCGGTATCGAAGCGCAGGCCCGGCAGGCCCAGGTACTTGCCCAGCACCTTCACCCGCATGTCGCGGGCGATGCCGCGGCCGGCGCGGGCCATGTTGTAGTCGGTGAGGTAGCCGGCGATGCCGCGCAGCAGGAACAGGCCGACGATCGCCATCGGCAGCCACGCGCTGTTCCGTGCGTCCTTGACCACGAACGTCTCGTCGACGATCGGCTGCATCAGCTTGGTGAACGCGCCGCCGGCGGCGGCCTCGATCACCATGCCCACCAGCGCCAGCAGCAACAGCCCGCGGTACTTCTTCGCGAACGCAGTCAGGCGCCGGTAGATCGGCCACGCCGCGGCCGGTTTGGCGCGGCTCATCCGCCCGGCTCCGCGGCCGCGGGCTTCTGCTCGGGGGCCGTGGCGTTGGCGATGCGGCGGAAGCCGAGCTGGCCGAGCGCGTCGTAGGCGGTGATCACCGCCTGCCAGGGCGTGCGCGCGTCGGCGCGGATCAGCACCGTGCGCTCGCGGTCGTCGCCGGCGACTTCCACGATCGTCTGCTTGAGCGACTCGACGTCGGTGCGCAGCGCTTCGCGGTCATCGACGAAATAGCGGCCCTGCGCGTTGATCAGCAGGCTCAGCTGCCTGGTCTTCGAATCGCTGCGCTCGCCGCTGGCGCTCGGTAGTTCGAGCTTGAGCACCGAGCGCGCGTCGAACGTGGTGGTGATCACGAAGAAGATGATCAGGCACAGGATCACGTCGATCATCGGGACCAGGTTGATCTCCGGGTTGTCCTCGGCGCGGCGGTCGCGGATGCGCATGCGCGGGTCAGTCCTGCGACGCCGCTGCGGCGCGGCGGCTGCGGGGATCGATGGCGTCGAGCAGCTGCACCGCCTCGTGCTCCATGTCGACCAGGTAGCTGTCGATGCGGGTACGGAAATGGCGGTGGAACATCAATGCCGGCACCGCGACGATCATGCCGGTGGCGGTGCACACCAGCGCCTTGCCGATGCCGCCGGCCAGTTCGTTCACGTCGCCCACGCCGTAGTCCATGATCCCCAGGAACATCTGGATCATGCCGACCACGGTGCCGAACAGGCCCAGCAGGGGACCTGCCGCGGCGATCGTGCCCAGCGCGCTGAGGTAGCGCTCCATGCGGAAGGCCTGGTGGCGGCCGACGTCCTCGACGCGCTCGCGGACCTCCTCGCGCGAGCGGTTGCGCACGTCCAGCGCCGCGGCCAGCAGCGCGCCCAGCGGCGAGTTGCCGCGCAGCGAGTCGATGTGCGCCGGGTCGAGGTTGCCGCGCGAAGCCCAGGCGCGGACTTCGCCGCCCAGGCCGGGCGGCAGGACCGCCTTGCGCCGCAGCGCCCAGAAGCGCTCGACGATGATCGCCAGCGCGACCGCAGACAACAGCAGCAGCGGAATCATCGGCCAGCCGCCCGCTTTCACCAGTTCCAGCACGCTCAGTCCCCCGGCCGATGGCCGCTTCAATCCGGTCGACAGGATACAAGGGCCGCCTGCCCCGTGCCCTCGCAGGCCTGCCGCCGCTGCCGCTGGACCGCGTCCCAGGCCCGTGGATGCGACTGCCGTCGCGATTCGACCGTGACGCCGCCGGCCTCCAGCCGCACGCGCAGTGCGCCGCCATCCGGGGTGCCCTGGACCCGCGCCCCGGCCTGCCGCAAGCGTGCCACCACGTCCGGCTTCGGGTGGCCGAAGCGGTTGCCATGGCCCGCCGAGACCAGCGCGTATTCCGCCCCGGTGGCGGCGACGAAGCCCGGATCGGAGGAATCGCCGCTGCCGTGGTGCGCGACCAGCACCACGTCGGCGCGCAGCGCGGTGGCGTCGCGGCGCAACAGGTCGCGTTCGACCACCTGGCCGATGTCGCCGGTCAGCAGCGCGGCGCCGTGGGCGGTCTCGATGCGCAGCACGCAGCTCGATTCGTTGTCCAGGTAGGGGAAGTAT
>DATCYC010000227.1:0-12781 GCA_036570525.1 Luteimonas sp. | reverse complement strand
CCAGCGAATGCCCGATCAGGGCGGCCGCCGGCCCGAAATGCCGGCCGACGACGGCCAGCGTGCGCGCGAACTCCGGCAGGGTGCTGCGCCGGCCGTCGCTGCGGCCGTGTGCCGGCTGGTCGAACGCGACCACGGCGTAGCCGTTGCCGCGCAGGTGTTCGACCCAGGGCAGGAAACGCGTGCCGTGGCTGGACCAGCCGTGCGCGAACAACACATACGGCTGGCCCTGCGGGTCGCCCCAGACATAGGTGTGGATGTGCAGGCCGTCGAGGTCGAGGTCGGCTTCGAGGGCCGCGCCGGTGGAGGCGGCCAGTGCGCGCGTGCGCGAGTTCGGCAACGGCGTGCAGAACAGGTCGCCGGCGCGGCGCAGCGTTGCCTGCGGGCGCAGCAAGCCGCCCAGCCGGAAGCCGAGGCGCAGCCATTGATAGCGGGCGTACAAACGAACGGTCGTGCTAATTTTGGCGGGGGAAACAGACATGACGCACCTCGTGGGGATACCCGGTGGGGACTCAGGGGGAGTTGGCGGCGATCCACCGCTCGAATGCGGCATCGCCGTGGCGCCGGGCGCGCGGGTAACCGAACAGGCCCGATTCGTGCAGCATCGCGAGCGGGATCGCATAGAGCTCGAACGCGTACTGGTCGGTGTCGCCGTCGCGCAGGTGTCCGCAATCGATCGCGAGCTGCGCGGCGCGCTGCAATGCGTCGCGCCAGCGTTGTTCGTTGCGCAGGACCAGGTCGCGCAGGGGACCCGGGCGATCATCGTATTCGGTGACCGAGCCCACCAGCACGCAGCCGCCGGCTTCGAGCCGGCCCCACTCGAACCAGTTGCGCATGATCGCGCGCAGCCGCGGCAAGCCGCGCGGCTGCGCCAGCGCCGCGACCAGCACGAATTCGCCGAAACGGGTCGCGGCGAATTCCAGTACCGCCAGTTGCAGATCCTCGCGCGAGCCGAAGTGTGCGAACACGCCGCTCTTGGACATGCCGACCGCCTGTGCCAGCGGGCCGATCGACAGGCCTTCGATGCCTGCGAAGCGGGCGATGTCGTAGGCCCGGTCGAGGATGGCCTCGCGGGTCGCGGCGCCTTTGGAGGTGGCGGTCAGGCTGGACATGGCGTGCAAAATAGCACGATCGTTCGGCTCATTCTTGCCGTTCGTCGGAACAGGTTCGCCCGGCCAGGCAAACAAGAGAATGCATGAAGAGCATGACTTACCTGGTTGAATTCGTTGAATTCAACTGCAAGAAGTGGCCACTGAAACGATCGGGGCGCGGATCTGGAAGATCTCCAGGCCAGACAGGCGCTAGTCGCGATAGCGCCTGAGCAGGTCGCCGTAGGCGTCGATGCGGCGGTCGCGCAGGAACGGCCAGATCCGGCGCACGTGTTCGCTGCGGCCCAGGTCGACGTCGCACACCAGCACCGTCGGGTCGCCGCCGGCCTCGGCGACGAATTCGCCCTGCGGCCCGAGCACATGGCTGTTGCCCCAGAAGTCGATCCCCGACGCGCCCAGCGGCGAAGGCTCGTGGCCGACGCGGTTGCACGACAGCACCGGCAGCCCGTTGGCCACGGCGTGGCCGCGATGGCTGAGGATCCAGGCGTCGCGCTGGCGGTCCTTCTCGGCCTGGTCGTCGTCCGGGTCCCAGCCGATGGCGGTGGGATACAGCAGGATTTCCGCGCCGGCCAGCGCCATCAAGCGCGCGGCTTCCGGGTACCACTGGTCCCAGCACACCAGCACGCCGAGGCGGCCGACGCTGGTGTCGATCGGCTCGAAGCCCAGGTCGCCGGGGGTGAAGTAGAACTTCTCGTAAAAGCCCGGGTCGTCGGGGATGTGCATCTTGCGGTACTTGCCGGCGGTGCTGCCGTCGGCGTCGAAGACCACCGCGGTGTTGTGGTACAGGCCGGTGGCGCGCTTTTCGAACAGCGAGCTGACCAGCACCACGCCGTGCTGCTTCGCCAGCCCCGAGAGGCGTTCGGTGCTGGGGCCGGGAATCGTTTCGGCCAGGTCGAATTCGTCCACCGATTCGTGCTGGCAGAAGTACGGGCCGTTGTGCAGTTCCTGCAGCAGCACCAGCTTCGCTCCCTGGCGCGCAGCCTCGGCCACGCGCTGCTCGATCACGGCGAGGTTGTCTTCGGCGCCGCCGTGGTTGCGTTCCTGCACCAGGGCGACCGGGAGCGTGGTCTTTTTCATGTTCGCGCAATTCCGGATGGAACGACCATTGTAGGTCGTGGCTACGCCCCCGACCCCGGGTCAGGTCCGGGGCAGGCTCTACGCCAGTCCGCGGGGGAGCTGCATGGTGAGGCAGTGCAGGCTGCCGTTCTGCCAGATCAGGGGGCGGCAGGGGACGGGGACGATTTCGCGGCCGGGGAAGGCCTGCCCGATGACGTCTGCAGCCGCGGCGTCGGCATCGTCACCGTAGGCGGGCACCAGCACCGCGCCGTTGATGACCAGGAAGTTGGCGTAGCTGGCCGCCAGGCGACGGCCGTCGTCTTCGATCGGCCTGGGCCACGGCAGCGGAAACAGCCGGTAGGGCCGGCCGTCGCGGGTCCGCAGGGCGGCGATCTCGTCGGCCATCGCCTGGAGCTCGGCGTGATGCGAGTCGGCCGGGGCGTCGCAGGCCTGGAAGACGATGGCGTCATCGGGGGCGAAGCGGGCGAGGGTGTCGATGTGGGCGTCGGTGTCGTCGCCCTCGAGGTAGCCGTGGTTGAGCCACAGCACGCGGTCCTGGGCGAGCCAGTCGGCCAGCCGTTCGCTCAATTCGCTGCGCGTGGCCTCCGGGTGGCGTTCGTGCAGGCACTGCCAGGTGGTCAGCAGGGTGCCGTCGCCGTCGGTTTCGATGGCGCCGCCTTCCAGAGCAAAATCAATATCTTGCCGCGAACTGTTGAGAAACACCTGCGCCTTGTCGAGGGACTCGACCAGGCGATCGTCGCGGCTGGCCTCGAACTTGCCGCCCCAGCCGGTGAAGCGGAAATCGAGCAGGCGGAAGCGGTCGCCGTCGCGCAGGGTGATCGGGCCGGAGTCGCGCAGCCAGGTGTCGTCGTATTCGACCGGGAGGAATTCGACCCGGTCCATGTCGACCCGCGCCGACGCGAGCCGCGCGCGGGCATAGGCCTCGACGTCATCGTCGGCCACGCACACCAGTGCGCGCTGGAAGCGGGTGATCGCCGCGACCAGCGCGATGCAGGTTTCCTCGACCTCGGCGAGCCGTTCGGCCCAGTCGGTGCCGGCATGCGGCCAGGCGATGAGGATGGCGGACTGGGGCTCCCACTCGGCGGGGAAGCGCAGCCTGGAATCGGACATGGAAACCTTCTGCATGCACTCCTGCACGCAGCGATGCAGGCAGGGGACTGGGTGGATCCGCCTCAGCGGATGGCGGGCTTGGGACCGACCTCGTTCGGGGCGGCCTTGTGCGCGACCGCATCGATGACGCGGCTCTTCTCGAAATAGACCACGAAGCCCGGGTAGACCCAGCGGTTGATCGTCGGCCACTGGCGCTTCTGCCCGCCGCGGGCGTCGAGCCGCTCGCTGGGGGCGCCGAACCGGGCTTCGACCTGGGCCATGCTCATGCCGCGGCTGGGCATGGCGGCCTTGTTCTCCTGCTGCACGCGGTCGACCAGCAGGACCTCTGCGGACGCGACACCGGCCAGGCACAGCAAGGCGGCGGCGGACAACGAAATCAGGATGCGCGGCATGACGGACTCCCCCAAAGGCTCGAAAGATGAATGCCGCTGCGTTTTAGCAGATTACGACCCGGGCGGGTGAGAACCGCGGCGCTGACTGGGCACGGCGTCACGCCCGGGGGCGCGGATTCCGGCCAGGCGGCACGGATGCCGAAACCAGCGCGAGGGCGGGGAGGGACATCGGGACGAGACACGGAGGCCGATGCCGGCACGCCCGGCGTGAGACGGCAAAAGGCCGCATTTCTGCGGCCTTTCACTTGCAACACGCATGCGCTGCCCGGCAACGCCGGGAGGTGCCTCAGCGCTGGCGCGCCTTGAAGCGCGGGTTGCTCTTGCAGATCACGAAGACCTTGCCACGGCGACGCACGACCTTGCAGTCGCGGTGACGGGCCTTCGCCGATTTCAGGGAGGACAGGACCTTCATGACATACCTCTAAAGACGATTGGGACGAGCAAGCCCGCCATTCTAATGGTTATTCCCCCGCCCATTCAAGCGCTTGCGCGGTTTTTTTCTGACGTGCCGCGGGCACCTGTCGGCGTGCAGTCTATAGAATGCCGCGAATATCGCAGACACGGGGGAGAAGCGGATGACGGCAGGCGAAGTTCCGGTCCTGACCATCGACGGGCCGTCCGGCTCGGGCAAGGGCACCATCAGCCGCACCGTGGCCCGGCGCCTGGGCTGGCATTACCTGGACTCGGGGGCGCTGTACCGGGCAGTGGGCGTGGCCGCGGGCTGGGGCGATCTCGACCTGGACGATGCCAGCGCGCTGGTGCGCTGCACCTTCGACACCACGATCGACTTCCGCGATGACCCGGACGGCGAGCTGCGGGTGCTGGTCAACGGCAACGACGCCACCGACGAGCTGCGCACCGAAACCGCCGGTGCCGCGGCCTCGGCCATCGCCGCCATTCCCGAGGTCCGGGCCGCGCTCAAGGACCGCCAGCGCGCGTTCCGCCGGCCGCCGGGCCTGGTGACCGACGGCCGCGACATGGGCACGGTGATCTTCCCCGATGCCCGGTTCAAGGTCTTCATGACGGCCAGTGCCGAGGAGAGGGCTGAAAGGCGCTATAAGCAGTTGAAGGACAAGGGGGTTTCCGTTACATTGGCTGGTCTGCTACGCGAGATTCTCGCCCGCGACGCCCGCGACGCCAGCCGCGCGGTGGCGCCGCTGCGACCGGCCGAAGGCGCCGTCCGCATCGACACCACCGGCATCGGCATCGACGAAGTGGTCGAGCAAGTACTGAAAGTTGTAGGCGCGTAGCGCCTGCGCAGGATTCCTTCCCCTTCAAGGGGAAGGCAAGGATGGAGCAAGACGCCGTAGTCGCGGCTGTATCGCGGCTACACGGAATTCCTTCCCCTTCAAGGGGAAGGCAAGGATGGGGATGGTTTTCCGTGACGCCGCCGCGAGGCCCGCACTCAAACCCACCGCCACCCGAGCCCTCCCCCTGAGGGGGGAGGGAGTTGAAAGCCCTTCCTCGTGGAGGGAGTTGAAACCTTCTCTTCGGGAAGGCGTTGCATCCCTCCTTGCAAGGGGAGGGCGTACAGGCCCCGACGGCCCGCCGCCGGGTTTTCCAACCACAACACTCACGGCCAGGCGCAATCCCGCGCAAGCCGACAACGGGTGGACCGGCAAGCGCAATCGAGCTTCCGGTCTGTGTCATCAACCGAGTATTTCCAAATGACCGAATCATTCGCAGAACTGTTCGAACAGAGCCAGACCAACCTGGCCAAGCTCAAGCCCGGCGCCATCGTCAGCGGCGTCGTGGTCGACGTCCGCACCGACGTGGTCGTCATCAACGCCGGACTCAAGTCCGAAGGCATCGTGCCGATCGAACAGTTCCGTAACGACGAAGGCGAGATCGACGTGGCCGTGGGCGACACCGTCAAGGTGGCGCTGGACAGCATCGAGAACGGCTTCGGCGAGACCGTGCTGTCGCGCGAGAAGGCCAAGCGCGCGATGGTGTGGGACGAGCTCGAGGAAGCCCTCGAGAACAACGAAACCATCACCGGCCGCATCAGCGGCAAGGTCAAGGGCGGCTTCACCGTCGACATCAAGGACGTCCGTGCGTTCCTGCCCGGTTCCCTGGTCGACGTGCGCCCGGTCCGCGACCCGGTGTACCTGGAAGGCAAGGAGCTGGAGTTCAAGCTCATCAAGCTCGACCGCAAGCGCAACAACGTGGTGGTTTCGCGCCGCGCGGTGGTCGAGAGCGAGCATTCGGAAGAGCGCGAGCAGCTGCTCGAGAAGCTGGTCGAGGGCGCCGTGCTCAAGGGCGTGGTCAAGAACCTCACCGACTACGGCGCGTTCGTGGACCTGGGCGGCATCGACGGCCTGCTGCACATCACCGACATGGCCTGGAAGCGCGTGCGCCATCCGTCCGAAGTCGTTGAAGTCGGCCAGGAGCTCGACGTGCGCGTGCTCAAGTACGACAAGGAGCGCAACCGCGTCAGCCTCGGCCTCAAGCAGCTGGGCGAGGATCCGTGGGACAACATCTCGCGCCGCTACCCGTCCAACACCCGCGTGTTCGGCAAGGTCTCCAACGTCACCGATTACGGCGCGTTCGTCGAGATCGAGCCGGGCGTCGAGGGCCTGGTGCACGTGTCCGAGATGGACTGGACCAACAAGAACGTCAACCCGTCCAAGGTGGTCCAGGTCGGAGACGAGCTCGAGGTCATGGTGCTGGACGTCGACGAGGAGCGTCGCCGCATCTCGCTGGGCATCAAGCAGGTCACGTCCAACCCGTGGGAGACCTTCGCGGCCATCCACAAGAAGGGCGACAAGGTCGACGGCCAGATCAAGTCGATCACCGACTTCGGCATCTTCATCGGCCTGGACGGCGGCATCGACGGCCTGATCCACCTGTCCGACATGAGCTGGAACTCCACCGGCGAAGACGTCGCCCGCGAGCTGAAGAAGGGCGACACCCTCGAAGCCGTGGTGCTGGCGGTCGACCCGGAACGCGAGCGCATCAGCCTGGGCGTCAAGCAGCTCGAGCAGGATCCGTTCGGCCAGTTCATGGCGGCGCATCCGCGCGGCACCAAGGTCAGCGGCACGGTCAAGGAAGTCGACGCCAAGGGCGCGGTGATCGAGCTGGCCGACGGCGTGGAAGGCTACGTGGCCGCCCGCGACATCGCCGAGGAACGCGTCGAGGACGCCAGCCAGCGGCTCAAGGTCGGCGACACGATCGAGGCCAAGTTCACCGGCATGGATCGCAAGGGCCGTTCGCTGCAGCTGTCGATCAAGGCCAAGGACGAAGCCGAGACGGCCGAGACCCTGGCCGAGTACAGCAAGGCATCGTCGTCCTCCGACGCTTCGAGCGGCACCACCAAGCTCGGTGCGCTGCTGCGCGAGCAGCTCGAGAACAAGTCCGAGTAAGCGGTACTGCGGTGGCCCGGCTTCGGCCGGGCCACCGATCTGCCTGCCACCACGATGACCGTGTCCATGACCAAATCGGAACTGATCGAAATCCTCACCCAGCGCCAGGGCCACCTGAAGGCCGAGGATGTCGACATGGCCGTGAAGTCGTTGCTGGAAATGATGGGCGGGTCGCTGGCCAACGGCGATCGCATCGAGATCCGCGGTTTCGGCAGTTTTTCCCTGCATTACCGGCCGCCCCGTACCGGCCGCAATCCCAAGACCGGCGACGCGGTTGCGCTGCCGGGCAAGTACGTCCCGCATTTCAAGCCCGGCAAGGAGCTGCGCGAGCGCGTCAGCGATGTCATGCCGCTGCCGCCTGACGAGGACTGAGCCGCGGGCTGACCGGGTCCTGCGCGTGGTCTAAGCTCTGGGCTTCCGGCGTCCACAGGCCCATGCACCATGCGATTGATCCGATTCCTCATTGCCCTGCTGTGCATCGCCGCCGGCGTCGTCGTCGGGGCGCTCAATCCGCAGCCGGTTTCGCTGGACCTGGGTTTCACCACGCTGCGCGGCACGCTCGGCGTTTCGATGCTCATCGCACTGCTGGTCGGCGCCATCGCCGGCGGCCTGGTGCTCGCCGCCTCGGTGGTGGTGCCGCTGCGACAGCAGCTGCGGCGCGAGCGCGCACGGCATGCCGCGGCATCCGGACAACCCCACATCGGCGACTCCTGACATGGACTTCATCACCCAGTGGTTCTGGCTCTTCCTGCTGCTGCCCGTGGCCGCGCTCAGCGGCTGGGTCATCGGCCGGCGCGGCGGCGAGCGCCACAGCGACACCCAGGTCAGCCGGCTGTCGACGACCTATTTCCGCGGCCTGAACTACCTGCTCAACGAACAGCCCGACAAGGCGATCGAGCTGTTCCTGCACATCGCGGAGCTGGACAAGGACACCTTCGAGACCCAGGTTGCGCTGGGGCATCTTTTCCGCCGGCGTGGCGAGGTCGACCGCGCGATCCGCCTGCACCAGGGGCTGGTGCAGCGCCCGGACCTGAGCGACCAGCAGAAGGTGCAGGCGCTGCTGGCCCTGGGCGAGGACTACATGCGATCGGGCCTGCTCGACCGCGCCGAAACGGTGTTCACCGACCTGGCCAAGATCGACCAGCGCGCGCCGCAGGCGCTCAAGCACCTGATCGGCATCTACCAGTCCGAGCGCGACTGGGCCAAGGCAATCGAGAACGCCTCCCGCTACGAGGCCGCCACCGGCGAGCCGATGGGCAAGCTGATCGGCCAGTTCGAGTGCGAGCTGGCCGAGCGCCTGCGCGCGGCCGGCGACGCCGACGGCGCACGGGCGGCGGTGGCGCGCGCCTATGCCGCCGATTCCAATCTCGTGCGTGCAGGCATCATCGAGGGGCGGATCGAGACCGACGCCGGCAACGACGTGGCTGCGATCCGCGCCTTCGAGCGTGCGGCCCGGCACGACCCCGACTTCCTGCCCGAAATGCTGCCCCCGCTGCTGGCGGCCTACGAACGCACCGGCGATGCGCCGGGCGCGCGCAACTTCCTGTCGGAGATGAGCGAGCACTACCGCGGCATCGCGCCGGTGCTGGCGCTGACCCGGCTGGTCGAGGTCGAGGACGGCGTCGCCGAGGCCCGCACCTACCTCGCGCGCCAGCTCAAGGACCGGCCGTCCGTACGAGGCGAGGCCGCGCTGATCGACCTGACGCTCGCGGCGGGCGCCGACCCGGCCGCGACGCTCGCCGACCTCAAGCACATCACCGACCAGCTGCTGGTGCGCAATCCCAGCTACCGCTGCAGCCGCTGCGGCTTCGGTGCGCGCAGCCACCACTGGCAGTGCCCGAGCTGCAAGGAGTGGGGCACGATCAAGCCGCTGCTGAACTACGCGGTGGTCTGACGCCTTGGCCTTGTCCGTCCTGCCGCTGGCCGCATGGCTGTTGCTGCTGGCCGTCGTCAGCCTGGCGGGGACACTCGCGGCGCGCGGCTACGCGCTGCGGCGCGACCTGCTCGACCACCCGGGCGAACGTCGCAGCCACGTCGTGCCGACCCCGCGCGGCGGCGGCATCGGCATCGTCCTGGCCATGCTCGTCGCCATGGGCCTGCTCGCGTACGGCGACGGCAGCCAGGTGCTGGCGATGGCGGCTGCCGGCCTGCTGCTGGTCGCCGGCATCGGCTGGCTCGACGACCATCGCCCGCTGACGCCCTGGTCGCGGCTCGCGGTGCACGCGGTCGCGTCTTGCCTGCTGGGCATCGTGGCGATCGGTGCCGGCGGCCAGTTCGCGTCGGCGCTGTTCGCGTTCGTGCTGGCCATGGTGCTGGTCAACATCTGGAACTTCATGGACGGAATCGACGGCATCGCCGCGCTGCAGGCGCTGGTCGTCGCCGGCGGGTGCGCGCTGCTGGCCGGGGACCCGGCCTCGCGCTGGATGGCGCTGGCGCTGGCGGCCGCGTGCCTGGGGTTCCTGCCGCTGAACCTGCCGCGGGCGCGAATCTTCCTGGGTGACGTCGGCAGTGGGGCGCTGGGGTACGCGCTTGCGCTGGTGATCGTGCTGGCGGCCGTCGGCGGCGGCGAGGCGTCTTCGCCGGCGGCGTGGATGCTGCTGCTCCTGCCGCCCTCGGCCTTCCTCGTAGACGCTGCGTTGACACTGGCCGCGCGCATCTTTCGCGGTGAACGCTGGTGGACGCCGCATGTCGCGCACGCCTACCAGCGCTGGGCGAAGGGGCTGGGGCGTCATTTCCCGGTCACATTCGCCTATGCAGCATGGGCCGTCGCGGGTGGTTTGCTGGCCGGTGGCATTCGTGATCTGCCCGATGCGTTTATCATGTGTGCCGGCAGCGCGTGGTATCTGGGGGGAGGAATCCTGTGGCTGCGGCTACAGTCGCATTACGGTCGTAAGTCGGGATTGCCAGGAAAACAGAGCGGATGACTGCTTGGAAAACACGGGTGGGTGCGACGCTGCCACGGGCCGCGATCGTGGCGCACGACCTGTTCATGGTCTGGCTGTGCTGGGTCGCACTGAACCAGTTCCGCTGGTCCATGGAGATCGTCTCCCTCGATCTGCCGTTCTGGTCGCCGGAAGTGCTGCTGATCCTGTTCGCGCAGGGCCTGGTGTTCTGGAAGGTCGGCCTGTATCGCGGCGTCTGGCGCTTCGCGAGCCTGCCGGACCTGCTCAACATCCTCAAGGCGAGCCTTGCCGGCCTGCTGGCCATCGTGCTCGCGCTGTTCCTCTACAACCGCCTCGAACTGGTGCCGCGCTCGGTGCTGGCGCTGTATCCGATCGTGCTGACGGCGCTGCTGGGCATGCCGCGACTGCTCTATCGTAGCTGGAAGGACCACGGCCTGGCGCGCACCGACAAGGCCGCGATCCGGGTGCTGATCCTGGGCGCCGGGCAGGCCGGCGAGACGCTGGTGCGCGACCTGCGCCGCGCCGGTGCCTACCAGCCGGCCGGCTTCCTCGACGACGCCGCCAAGCTGCGCGGAAGCTACCTGCAGGGCCTGCCGGTGCTCGGCCGGATCGAGGACGTCGACAAGATCGCCCCCGAGGTCGCGGCCAAGCTGATCGTGATCGCGATGCCGTCGATCGATGCCGCGGCCATGCGGCGCGTGGTCGAGGCCTGCGAGCGCACCGGCCTGCCGTTCCGCACCGTCCCGCGGCTCGACGACCTGCTCGAAGGCCGTTCGCTGCCGGGCGAACTGAAGGAAGTCGCGATCGAGGACCTGCTCGGGCGGCAGCCGATAACGCCGGACTGGAAGTCGATCCGCGGCTGGCTGGGTGGCCGCAGCGTCCTGGTCACCGGCGCAGGCGGATCGATCGGCCTGGAGCTGTGCCGGCAGTGCGCCAAGCACGGCGCGCGCCAGATCGCGCTGCTGGAGATCGACGAGCTGGCGCTGATCACGGCCGAGGCGGAGCTGCGCCGCGACTTCCCGCAGATCCAGTACGTGCCGGTCCTGGGCGACTGCGGCGATCCGGCCGTGGCCCGGTATGCCCTGGAGCAGGCCAGGCCCGACGCCGTGTTCCACGCAGCCGCCTACAAGCACGTGCCGGTGCTCGAAACCCAGCTGCGCGAAGCGATCCGCAACAACGTCCTCGCCACCGAGACCGTGATCGAGCAGAGCCTGCAGGCCGGCGTCGGCACGTTCGTGCTGATTTCCACCGACAAGGCCGTCGACCCGGCCAACGTCCTGGGCGCAAGCAAGCGCCTGGCCGAGATGATCTGCCAGGCGATGGCCGATTCGCTGACGACCCGGTTCATCACCGTGCGCTTCGGCAACGTGCTCGATTCGGCCGGAAGCGTGGTGCCGCTGTTCCGCGAGCAGATCCGCAGCGGCGGACCGATCACGGTGACCGACGAGGAGGTCACCCGCTACTTCATGACCATCCAGGAAGCCTGCCAGCTGATCCTGCAGGCCTCGGCGATCGGCTCGCAGCAGGCGGTCTACACCCTGGACATGGGCGAGCCGGTGCCGATCCGGCTGCTGGCCGAACAGATGATCCGGCTGGCCGGCAAGCAGCCCGGTCGCGACATCGCCATCGTCTACACCGGCCTGCGATCGGGCGAGAAACTGCACGAGACGCTGTTCCACGCGGACGAGCGCTATCGCCCGACCGCGCACCCGAAGATCCTCCAGGCCGAGGCGCGCGAGGTGGTCGTCGACCGCATCAACGGCGTTTGCGTGCGCCTGCGCGATGCCGTCGCGCGCTACGACACCGATGAGCTGGCGACGCTGCTGCGCGAGGCCGTGCCCGAATTCATTCCCGCCGATTCCCCGCAACTGCCGCGCAAGGTGGGTACCGTGGTGGCATTCCCAGCAAGAGCATCGCGCAGGACATGACGAAACGAATCAGGAAGGCCGTTTTCCCCGTCGCGGGCCTTGGCACCCGCTTCCTCCCCGCCACCAAGACCGTTCCGAAGGAAATGCTGCCGATCATCGACCGGCCGCTGATCCAGTACGCGGTGGACGAGGCGATCGAGGCCGGGTGCGACACGCTGATCTTCGTCACCAACCGCTACAAGCACGCCGTCGCCGACTACTTCGACAAGGCCTACGAGCTCGAACAGAAGCTGGAGAAGGCCGGCAAGCACCGGCAGCTGGACCTGGTCCGCAACGTGCTGCCCGAAGGCGTGCGCGCGGTGTTCGTGACCCAGGCCGAGGCGCTGGGGCTGGGCCATGCGGTGCTGTGCGCCAAGCCGGTCGTCGGTGACGAACCGTTCGCGGTCGTGCTGCCGGACGACGTGATCTGGAACAAGGGTGGCCCCGGCGCACTGAAGCAGATGGCCGACCATGCAGAGGCCACCGGCAACGGCGCGATCGCGGTGCAGGACGTGCCGCGCGACCAGACCGCCAGCTACGGCATCGTCGCCACCGACGACTTCAGCGACCGCTCCGGCCGCATCCGGCGCATGGTCGAAAAGCCCAGTCCCGAGACCGCACCGAGCACGCTGGCGGTGGTCGGACGTTACGTGCTGCCGGCCGGCATCTTCGACGCGCTGGAGCATACCGGCCGTGGTGCCGGCGGCGAGATCCAGCTCACCGACGCCATCGCCAGCCTGCTCGACACCTCGCCGATCGATGCCTACCGCTTCCGCGGCACGCGCTTCGACTGCGGCACCCACCTGGGCCTGGTCGAAGCGACGATCCGCTTCGCGCTCGACCACGAGAAGATCAGCGACGCAGCGCGCGACAGCATGGCGCGGACGCTGCACGAGCTGGGCGTGATCGACCTCGACTGACGCT
>DATCYC010000226.1:0-2728 GCA_036570525.1 Luteimonas sp. | reverse complement strand
CCACGGCGCCCGCGGCACCAGCGCGCAGTGGCCGGGGTCGTCTCCGGCCAGCGCGGCCGCCAGCGCAGCGGCTTGCCGGACGTTGCCGGCACGGGCGTCGCTGACGGACCAGATTTGAGTTGAATCGGTCAAGAACTGCCTTATTGTTCTATAAAAGTACGCAATACGTTCCGGCTGCGAGGCTGTCACGCCGCCGGTGGAACTCTACACTGGGCTTCTCGAGGCGCAGTCAGGCGCCTCTTCCTTTTCATCAGACGTGCTTCCAGGAGTCCCATGACCGCCGCCCTGCCCGATGCCGCCCTCGACCAGCTGTTCCGCAGCGCCCGCACCTACAACGCCTTCAGCGGCGAGATCAGCGACGACACCCTGCGCCAGCTCTACGACCTGGTGAAGTGGGGGCCGACCAGCGCCAACATGTCGCCGGCCCGCTTCGTGTTCGTGAAGTCCAAGGCCGCCAAGGCCAGGCTCGAGCCGGCCCTGTCGGAAGGCAACCACGACAAGACCATGTCCGCGCCGGTGACGGTGATCGTCGGCTTCGACGAGGATTTCCACGAGAAGCTGCCTTACCTGTTCCCGCATACCGACGCCAAGAGCTGGTTCGACGGCCCCCGCGATGGCCGCAGCGAGGCGGCGTTCCGCAACGGCAGCCTGCAGGGCGCCTACCTGATCCTGGCCGCGCGCGCGCTCGGCCTCGACACCGGGCCGATGTCGGGCTTCGACAACGCGAAGGTCGACGAGGCCTTCTTCAAGGGCACGACCATCAAGTCCAACTTCCTCGTCAACCTCGGCCAGGGCGACCCGGCCAGCATCTTCGCGCGTTCGCCGCGGCTGGGCTTCGACGAAGCCGCGCGAATCGAGTAACCGCAGCCTCGTACTCCATCTTTGCGACACACACCACATCCGGAGAACTCCATGAAACGCATCGCACTCGCCACCGCCCTCTCGCTGTTCGCCGCTTCCGCCTTCGCGGCGCCCGTGACCTACAAGCTCGACCCCAACCACACCATGGTGGTCGCGCAGTGGAACCACTTCGGCTTCTCCAACCCCTACGCCAACTTCGGCGACGTCGACGGCACCCTGGTCTACGACGCGGACGACGTGTCCGCCTCGAGCGTGGAGGTCACGCTGCCCCTGACCGGGATGGACAGCTTCTCCGACGACTTCGACGAGCACCTGCGCAGCGCCGACTTCTTCGACGCCCTCAAGTTCCCGGCCGCGACCTTCAA
The DNA here is from genome assembly GCA_036570525.1 of Luteimonas sp. GTDB lineage: Bacteria > Pseudomonadota > Gammaproteobacteria > Xanthomonadales > Xanthomonadaceae > Luteimonas. The sequence goes on along the minus strand of DATCYC010000226.1, from coordinate 1,502 downwards.
GAGCACCAAGGTCGAAGCCGCCGGCGAGGGCAAGCTGAAGGTCACCGGCGACCTCACCATCAAGGACATCACCAGGCCGGTGGTGCTGGACGTCACCCTCAACAAGGCCGCCGACCATCCGATGACCAAGCGCCCGGCGATCGGCTTCGACGCGACCGCCACGATCAAGCGCAGCGACTTCGACGTAGCCATGTACGTGCCCAACGTGGGCGACGAGGTGAAGCTGCGTATCACCACCGAGGCGATGGCGCCCGCGGCCGACGCGGCCGAGTAATCGCGCCTGTCGTACCGCCGCCGCGCCCGCAACGGCGCGGCGGTTTCGTTTCCGTCCCACGTTTTCCTGGAGGCACCACGATGCAGGTCCTGCGCACCGCCGCCGACCGCGGCCACGTCAAAACCGGCTGGCTCGACAGCCACCACACGTTCTCGTTCGGCCACTACCACGACCCGTCGTGGATGGGCTGGGGCCCGCTGCGGGTGATCAACGAGGATCGCGTCGCGCCGGGCGCCGGCTTCCCGCCGCACGGCCACGCCAACATGGAGATCATCAGCTACGTGCTCGAAGGCGGGCTGGCGCATCGCGACAACAACGGTGGCGAAGGCGTGCTTGGCCCGGGCGAGCTGCAGTGGATGGGCGCCGGCCACGGCATCGAGCACAGCGAGTTCAACGCGTCGAAGGACGCGCCGGTGCACTTCCTGCAGATCTGGATCCAGCCCGACCGCGTCAATGCCCCGCCCGCGCACGCGCAGCAGGTGTTCGATCCGCAGGCCCGGCGTGGCCGCTGGGCGACGCTGGCGTCCCCCGACGGCGTGGACGGCAGCCTGGCCATCCGCCAGCAGGCCTGGCTGCACGGCGTGCGCCTGGGCGAGGGCGAGTCGGCCTCGTTCGCGCTGAAGCCGGACCGCCGCTACTGGCTGCACCTGGCCCAGGGAGCGGCCGAAGTCGACGGTCGCGCGCTGTCGGCGGGCGATGCGATCGGTTACGTGGACGAGTCGGGCGAACTGCTCGTGGAGGGCGTCGCGGGTAACGCGGTCGCCGACGTACTGCTGTTCGACCTGCCGGCCTGACGGGTCCCGGGCCAACGCGGCCCGGCATGCCGCGGCTTGGTAAACTGCAGGCCTTCCCGTCCCCGGCTTCCTCCCCGCCATGACCGCAGCCAACGCCAATCCCGTGCTAGCCAACGCCCAGCAGCGCTACGAGGTCCATCGCAGCGACCTGCCGCTGAGCTGCCCGCTGCCGTCGATGGGGCTGTGGAACTCGCATCCGCGCGTGTACATGGCGATCGAGAACGAGGGCGGCGAGTCCGATTGCCCGTACTGCGGCGCGCACTTCGTGCTGGTCGACTGAGCCCGGCCGCGACGGCCCGGCCGGCAGGGGCATGTCCCGCGCGCTGACCGTCGTGCAGCTGCTGCCGGCGCTGGAGTCCGGCGGCGTCGAGCGCTCCACCATTGAGATCGCCGACGCGCTGGTGCGCGCCGGACACCGCGCCATCGTCGTGTCC
>DATCYC010000225.1:0-4990 GCA_036570525.1 Luteimonas sp. | reverse complement strand
TCGCGCCGTCCGGACGCGGCGCCAGCAGTTCGCCGCCGATGTCGCGCAGCAGCCAGCGCGCCAGCATCCGGCGTCCGAGCGCGCTGTCGCGCGCCTGGCGCAGCAGCGCATCGTCGAAAGGCTCGGCTTCATGCCCGTCCGCCGATGGCCGGTGGTACCAGTCGGGGTGGATCTCGGCGAATACCGCCTGCAGGCTCATCGCGCCGCCCGGGTCATCCGTTCCACACGCGCGGCGGTTGCTTCGCCTGCGCCAGGCGCGCGCGGACGCGTCCGCCAAAAGCGATCGCGAGCGCAAGCAGCACCGCGACGGCGATGGTGATCGCGATCGCCAGCGGGCTGATCGACGCCAGCACCGCGGGCATCTTGTCCGCCTGCCCCGCCACGGCCTTGCCGGCCGGCATTGCGCCGCCGACGGTGAAGAACTTGATCGTGACCTTGTTGACGTCGTCCAGGCCCTCGATGCTGTCCTTGACGCCGACCTTCAGGTCGGTCTCGCGGTCGCGCAGGTCCGCGCCCGGCGCCTGGTAGATGAATACCGAGGCCGACGAGTCGACGGTTTCGCCGCCGAGCGGGTCGCGATCGGGCAGCGCGATCGACACCGCCGCATCGACCACGCCGTCGATCTTGAGCAGCTTCTGCCGCATCGACTCCTCCAGGCCAAAGACGTACAGCGCCTTCTGCTGGGTGGCCGAGGTGGCAAAGCCCTCGCGCTTGAAGATCTCGCCCATCGTGAGCGATTTCCGGCGCGGCAGCCCCCTGGACTCCAGGATGGCCATCGCCCGCGGGAAGTCGCTCTCGGAGATCCGCACTTCCCAGCCCTTCTTGTCCGCCGACAGGTTCTTGTTGGCCTTGATCCCCGAGCCGAGCAATGCGGCCATCACCTGGTTGGCCTGCTGCTCCTCGAGATGGCTGTACAACGCCGAACCGCTGCAGCCGACCAGCGCCAGGCAGGCCAGCAGCAGGGCCATGAACACCAGGCGCTTGTTTGCGTTCGACGCGTTCATGCCGGCCACCGTCAGGACTGCTGCTTGAACAGCTGCTGGACGCCATCGGAGGTGCGATTGGCGACGTTGGAGGTCAGCTCCGCCTTGAACAGGAACTTGTGCGCTTCCATCGTCACCTGCAGCAACTGGCCAGGGGTCGGATCACTGCCGCTGCTGGTGAGCGCGTGCGACATGGCGCTGATCTTGTCGGCGCCGGCGTTGAGGTTCTCGAATGTCGACAGCAGCACGCGCATGCCTTCGGACGGCTGCGCCGGCGCGGCAACGGCCTCGGCGCCGCCGGTGCTGCTGCCGCCACGGCCATAGGCCTGCGCGAACTGGTTGACTTCGAACATGGTGGCCTGCGGCTGCGCCGCAGGCGATGCGGCCGGATTGGCCTGCGCGGCATCGGCCGCGACCTGGATGGCTTCGATCATTTCCTTCGTCTCCTTGACCGGGCGAACGCGGATCGCGCGGTGTCATGCCCGCGCGGCGGCACGATGCCGCCACGCGCGCAGGCAGCGCGCGACATGCATTACTGGCGCTTGCCCAGCGTTTCGAGTGCCTGGCCGACGCTGTTCTGCGAGGTCGCGGCGTTGTTGGACAGGAACTGCATCTTCAGGCTCTCGGCGGTCAGCTTGACCATGTTCGAGGGCTGGTCGCCGCCAGACCCGATGACGTCGGACAGCGAGGTGATCTGCGAAGCCTGGGCGTCGAGCGTCTGCCCCCAGGCCTTGGACATCGCTTCGTACCAGCTGCCGCTGTCGGTGGACGAGGCGCCGGGACGGTTCATCGATGCGGAGCCTGCACTGTTGCCGACGAAGCTGAGAACCGGGCTCATGGTGTTGTTCATGGTCTTCTCTCCTCTGCGCGATCGCTGATCGCTTGATGGTGGAACCTGATTGGTGATGGAACCTGGCGCCGTGGCGACGCCTCGTGTAAAGCGGCCGTTTCCGGCCTGTAGCGCGTGCCGTCTGTATCGAGTGTGTTACTGCTCCCGCTGCCCGTCCTGCTTCGCGGGCGCCTCGGCGCGCGCGACGCGGCGCTGTTCGCCGGCGGCATCGTCCGGCGCGGCAGCGATCCCCGCCGCTGCCGCGTTCGCCGCGGCCTGCTTCTCGGCGGCGGCCTCGATCTCCGCCGCAGTCACCGGCCTGGGCACCACCTTGTGGAGCATGCCGTCGGCGCTGACGACGTGTGCCGACTTGCCGATCGACACCAGGCGCCCGTGCCCGGGCACTTCGCTGCCGACCGGAAACTCGGTGCCGTCGACGGCGACCAGGTGCGGCTCCTCGCCGCGCACCACCGACACGATCCGTGTCGGCGCGTTGCTGGCGCCGGCCTCGGTCTGGCCGGCGGCCGTGCGCTTGAGCTGGTCGGCCGGCACGAAATTCCTGACCAGCACCTTGGTCACGCCCGGGACGTCGTCCATCGCGCGCGAGCTGGCCGCCTCGCGCATCGCATCCATGTCCTCGAAGCGGCCGCTGGCCTCGACCACGCCGTTGCCCAGGTAGCGGGTCTCGGCGTTGATGCCCTGCGTGCGCAGCACTTCGCTCACGTCGTCGGCGATCTTGTCGCCCGAGCGCAGGTCGATCGCGGCTTCGAAGCCGCCCTTGGCGATGCGCTTCTCGATGCTGTCGCGCACGCTGGCGTCGCGCACGGTGCCGCGCAGCACCGGGCGGCCTTCCGCATCCTCGGCGACCTGGCCGTCGATCACGTGGAACTCGCTGATCATCGCCTGCAGCTGGGAGCGCGGGTCGACCGGCTTCTCGTGCTGCGGCATCACCGCGGCGAAGATCGCGAGCGACGCCAGCGACAGCACCGCCAGCGCCGCGACCAGCGGCAGCTTGCGCACTCCGGCGGCCGGCGCGCGCGCGGCGTTCGCGATCGCCGCCGCATCGGGCAGCAACGCGACCCAGCCCGGGTCGTGCTCCAGGCCGTAGGCGATCGCCGCCTCGCCGAGCTCGATCCGCTGCAGGCCGCGCAGCTCGACCGGGTCGCCCGGAAGCAGCGGCAGGCCGTCGACGCGCAGCGGGGCATCAAGCGCGCGCAGCGACGACATCCCGCCGACCAGGTTGATCAGCGCGTGGTGGCGCGCGACGCCCTGGTCGGCCAGGACGATGTCGCAGTCGTCGCCGCTGCCGACCAGGATCATTTCCTGTTCGGCAAGGTCGCGGCTTGCACCGGCGTGCAGGCCCGCGAGGATGCGCAGGACGTTGCCCGGCGCGGGCGCGGCGGTTTCGTTGGCGACGTTGGATTCGGGCTGGTTGGATGACATGGCCTGGCTCCTTGCGGAAGTTTGCGCCGGCGCTGTTTCAGCGGTTATGCATTGATTTGACCGGCCTGCACGATGCGCAGGTCCGGGGCGAGTTCCTGGTACGACAGCACCGGCAGGTCGAAGAAGTCGACCTCCATCAGCTTGCGCAGGTGGCGGCGCACGTCGAGCGAGCACAGCAGCACCGGGCGCACGCCTTCGGGATGGCGCGCCAGCTGCGCGCGCACCTCGTTGCCCAGGCGCGCGGCCAGTTCGGGCGAGATCGCCAGCTGGCTGGCGCCACCGGCCACGCGCACCGACTGGCGCAGCTTGTCCTCGAGCTCCGGGTGGATCAGCAGCACGTGCAGGGTGCGGTCGGCGTCGGCGTAGCGGTCGGCGATCTCGCGCTTCAATGCCACGCGCACGTATTCGGTCAGCAGCACCACGTCCTTCTCGCGGCCGCCGACGTCGGTGATCGCCTCGAACGCGTCGCGCAGGTTGCGCACCGGCACGCCTTCCTCGGCCAGCCGGCGCAGCACGTCGGCCACGCGCTGCGGCGCGACCACGCGCAGCATTTCCTTGACCAGGTCCGGGTAGTCGCGCTGCATCTTGCCGAACAGGTTGGAGGTTTCCTGGATGCCGATGAAGCCGCCCATGCGCCGCTGCAGCGAGCTGCGCAGGTGTTCGCTGACCACGTCGAGCGGCCTGGGCGTGTTTTCGTTGGCCGTGTCGGTCCACTCGCCGTTGAGCGCGGGGAAGAAGCCGGGCAGCTTCGGCGCCGCCTCCGTGCCCGCGCGGGCCGGAAGGAAGTGCGCGTCGCCGCGCATCCGCCCGGAGGCGATCCGCGCACCGTGCGCGGTCAGGCGGTATTCGCCCTCGCCCAGGGCGCTGGAAACGCGCACCTGCGGCACCGGGATCGGCACGCCGTATTCCTCGCGCATGCCCTGCGCGAGCCCAGCCACGCGGCTGCGGGTCTCGACCTCGTCGCCGAGCAGGCTCGCCAGCGACGGCGCGATTTCCAGCTGCAGCGGCGCCGGCGGGGCGAGGTCGTCGGAGTCGACCGGCTTGCGCACCTCCACCATCTCGTCGTCCTGCACGCGGAACGCGCGGCGCAGCAGGTCGAACTGGTGGCGATAGCGCCACGCGCTCATCGTCAGCATCGCCACGCCGAGCACGGCGAACACCAGCTTCGGGAATCCCGGCACCAGGGTCATCAGCAGCGCCAGCAGGCCAGTGATCAGCAGCACGCGCGGCTGGCCGGAGATCTGCCGGGTGATCGCTTCGCCCAGGTGCTTGTCGTCTTCCTCGCCCGCGGTGCGCGTGACCACCAGGCCGGCGGCGATCGTCGCCAGGATCGCGGGGATCTGCGACACCAGGCCGTCGCCGATGGTAAGAATGGAATAGGTGTGCGTGGCCTCGCCCAGCGGCATGTCGTGCTGCAGCACGCCGACCGCGAGACCGCCGAGCAGGTTGATGATGATGATGACGATGCCGGCGATCGCATCGCCCTTCACGAACTTCATCGCGCCATCGAGGCTGCCGTGCAGCTGGCTTTCCACTTCCAGGTGCCGGCGCTTGCGCCGCGCCTCGTCCTTGTCGATGAGTCCCGAGCGCAGGTCGGAGTCGATCGACAGCTGCTTGCCGGGCATCGCGTCGAGGGTGAAGCGCGCGGCGACCTCGGCCACGCGTTCGGCGCCCTTGGCCACGACGATGAACTGCACCACGGTGATGATCAGGAACACCACCAGCCCGACCACCA
>DATCYC010000224.1:0-3291 GCA_036570525.1 Luteimonas sp. | reverse complement strand
TACTCGTGGACCCAGGGGTGGTCGAGGTTCTCGATTTCGGACAGCGGGCCGACCGCCACCACCTTCCTGTCCGCGAGTACCGCCACGCGGTCGCAGATAGCGTACAGGGTGTCGAGGTCGTGGGTGATGAGGAACACGGTCAGGCCCAGCGCCTGCTGCAGCGTGCGGATCAAGTGGTCGAAGGCGCTGGCGCCGATCGGATCCAGGCCGGCGGTGGGTTCGTCGAGGAACAGCAGCGGCGGATCCAGCGCCAGTGCGCGCGCCAGCCCGGCGCGCTTGCGCATCCCGCCCGACAGCTGCGAGGGCAGCTTGTCGATCGCCTCGGCCGGCAGGCCGGCGAGCTTGACCTTCAGCAGCGCCAGTTCGTAGCGCCAGCTGTCGGGCAGCTCCGGGCTGTGCTCCTTCAGCGGCACCTGCACGTTCTCGCCGACCGTGAGCGAGGAGAACAGGGCGCCGTCCTGGAACAGCACGCCGGTGTTGCGCTCGATGTGCAGGCGGCTGTCGGCATCGTCCGCACGCGCGTCCACGCCGAGCACGTCGATGCTGCCCGCGTTCGGCCTGCGCAGGCCGAGGATCGAGCGCATCAGCACCGACTTGCCGGTGCCCGAGCCGCCGACCACGCCCAGGATCTCGCCGCGGCGCACGTCGAGATCGAGGCCTTCGTGCACGACCTGTTCGCCGAAGCGGTTGACCAGGCCGCGCACGGAGATGATCGCTTCGCGGTCATCGGGATTCGGGATTCGGGATTCGGGATTCGTCACGGCAAGCCATCACCCGGGCGGACGTGGATGCCAGCCGATTTCGCATTTCCGAATCCCGAATCCCGAATTCCGAATCCCTGCTCCATCGTCACCACCCCATGTGCATGAACCAGATCGCCGCCAGCGCGTCGATGATGATCACCAGCGAGATCGTCTGCACCACGCTCGAGGTGGTGCGCTCGCCCACCGACTGCGCGGTGCCCTTCACCTGCAGGCCCTCCAGGCAGCCGATCAGGCCGATCACCACCGCGAAGATCGGCGCCTTCGACATGCCCACCAGGAAGTGCCGCAGCTCGATCGTGTCGTGCATGCGCGCGTAGTAGGCCTGCGGCGGGATGTCGAGGCTGAACGCGCCCACCGACATGCCGCCAAGCAGGCCGGCGATCATGGCGATGAAGGTCAGCAGCGGCAGCGTCACCAGCAGCGCCAGGACCCGCGGGATCACCAGAAGGTCGACCGGGTCCAGGCCGATGGTGCGGATCGCGTCGACCTCCTCGCGGCTGACCATCGCGCCGATCTGCGCGGTGAACGCGCTGGCGGTGCGGCCCGCGAGCAGGATCGCGGTCAGCAGCACGCCGAACTCGCGCAGGAAGGCGATGTTGACCAGTTCCACCACCAGGATCGTGGCGCCGAAGTCGGCCAGGATGGTCGAACCCAGGAACGCGATCACCGCACCCACCAGGTACGACAGCAGCGCCACCAGCGGCACCGCGTCCAGGCCCACCTGCTCCATGTGGTGCACGGTGGCGGTGATGCGCAGGCGGCGCGGTTGCACGATGGTGCGACCGAGCTTGACCAGGTTCTCGCCGAGGAAGCTCATCAGCGCGACGATTTCGTTCCAGTTGTCCTGCACGGCGTAACCCAGGCGCGCCAGGGCGGCCTGGAAGCCGTAGTCGCGCCTCTTCTTCGGCCGCTCGTCGGCCACGTCCTCGATCGCCGCCACCAGCGCCAGGTGGTCCTCGCGGAACGCGAACACGCCGTAGTCGATCCCCTGGCGGCGCGCAAAGCGCAGCAGCTGCAGCACGCCGGCCGAATCCAGCCGTTCGACGCCGGTGACATCGACCGATTGCACCCGTCCGAAGTCGCCGCGCAGCATCCTGCCCACCGCGAGCGCGTGGTCCAGCGTCCACTGGCCGCGCAGGTACAGCCGACCGCTGTTCGCGGGTTCGGTGTCGATGGACGGTTCGTTGCCGCGGGTGGCGCCCATGCGCTGTCGGGATCTCCGTGTCCGGCGGGCCGCCCCGCGGTAAGGCGATGGCGGCGAGCATACAGGCTACCAAGCCCGGCGATCGGCGACGAGAACGGCGAGCGGCCGGCAGGTTACAGCGGTCGCGCGCGCATGCGATGCTTTGCCGATGTCAGAAGGCTTCCAGACCATCGGCTACGCCGCCCGCATCGCCTTCGTGGTGGAACTGGCCGAGCGCCTGCATGCCTACGGCACCACCGCGCAGCGCCTGGAGGGTGCGCTGATCCTCGTGTCGCAGAAGCTGGGGCTGGACTGCGAGCCGATCGCGAACCCGACCGGCATGGTGCTGTCGTTCAGCGATCCGGCGCGGCCGCCGGGTGACAGCGACACCACCCGCGTGCTCCGGGTGCCGCCGGGCGACAACGACCTGGCCAAGCTGTGCGAGGCCGACCGCATCGCCGAGGACGTGATCGCCGGGCGGGTGGGGCTGGCCGAGGGCTACGCCGCGCTGCGCGCGCTCGACCGCCCGCCGTTGCTGCGCGAGAAGATCATGCTGGCGCTGGCGTTCGGCCTGGCCTCGGCAAGCGTGGCCGGGCTGCTGCGCCTGCCCTGGCTGGACATCGGCACCGCCGGCCTGATCGGGCTGCTGGTCGGCGTGGTCGACTGGGTATCCGCCACGCGCCCGCGCCTGCGCGAGGCCAACGAAGCGATCTCGGCGATGCTGGCGGCGACCGTCGCGATCCTGGTGGCGAAGTTCGTCGGCCCGCTCAACCTCAACACGGTGGTGATCGCGGCGCTGATCGTGCTGATGCCGGGCATGTCGCTGACCAACGCGGTCAACGAGCTGACCAGCCAGAACCTGATCTCGGGCACCGCCCGCTTCGCCGGTGCGATCAGCACGATGCTCAAGCTCACCGTCGGCACCATGATCGCGCTGACCGCGGCGCAGGTGCTGGGCGTCGACCCGCAGGTGCGCGCGCTGCGGCCGCAGCCGGCCTGGGTGGAGTGGGGCGCGCTGCTTACCGGCGTGCTGGCGTTCGCGGTGCTGTTCCGCGCGGCCCGCCGCGATTATCCCCTGGTGATGGTGGCGGCGATGGTCGGTTACCTGATCCCGCGGATTGTCGGGGATTCCTGGGGCAGCACCGCCGGCATCTTCATGTCGGCGCTGGTGCTGACCGCCGCGGGCAACGCCTATGCCCGCTGGGCGCAGCGGCCCGGGGCGCTGGTGCGCGTGCCGGGCATCATCCTGATGGTGCCCGGCAGCGCCAGCGTGCGCAGCGTGCTGACGCTGATCCAGCAGCAGGATCTCGCCGCCGGCCAGCAGGCGGCGCTGGCGGTGGTCAA
>DATCYC010000223.1:0-3668 GCA_036570525.1 Luteimonas sp. | reverse complement strand
TGGCGATGCTGGGGCGTCGCGCGGACCAGGCATGAGCGGGTTCGTGATCGGCGACGACCATCCGGCCCTGCCGGGGCACTTCCCCGGCCGGCCGATCGTGCCCGGGGTGGTGATCGTCGACCGCGTGCTGGACGCGATCGAAGCCGCGCACGGCCCGCTGGGCGCGCTGCGGCTGCCGCAGGTGAAGTTCCTGCGGCCGCTGCTGCCGGGGCAGGCGGCGTGGGTCGAGATCGAGGCGGTCGCGCCGTCGCAGCCGGATGCGCCCGCTTCGCGCTGGCGTTTCCGCGTCGAGCACGACGGGCAGCTGCTGGCCAGCGGCGAGGTCGCGGCGGCATGAACAACACCTGGAAGCAGCGGCGCGAAGGCGGCGGCTGGTTCGCGATCTGGCTGATCCGCGGCATCGGCCGTTACGGCGGACGGGCATTGGCGCGGCTGTTCCTGTACCCGATCACGGCCTACTTCCTGCTGCGCCGCACCGACGAGCGCCGCGATTCGCGCGCCAGCCTGACCCGCATCCTCGGCCGGCCGGCGACGCTGGGCGACGTCGCGCGCCACATCCACACCTTCGCCGCGACCATCCTCGACCGGGTGTTCCTGCTCGGCGGCGAGATCGAGCGCTTCGACGTCACCGTGCACGACGTCGCGCAGGTCCACGCGCAGCTCGACCGCGGCCAGGGCGTACTGCTGTTCGGCTCGCACCTGGGCAGCTTCGAGGTGCTGCGGGTGATCGCGCGGCAGCGTCCGGACTACCGCATCCGCGTGGTGCTCGACAAGGCGCACAGCCCGGCGATGACGCGGCTGCTCGACTCACTCAACCCGGAGATCGCGGCCGGCGTGATCGACGCCGGCCAGGACGGCCCGAGCCTGATGCTGGCGATCAAGCAGGCCGCCGACGAAGGGGCGCTGATCGCGCTGCTGGTCGATCGCACCCAGCCCGGCGCGGCGACGCAGCCGGCGGAGTTCTTCGGCGCGCCGGCACGGTTCCCGGTGGCGCCGTGGATGATCGCGGCGGTGCTGAAGCTGCCGGTGTCGCTGGCCTTCGGCCTGTATCGTGGCGGCAACCGCTACGACCTGGTGTTCGAGACGTTCGAGGACCAGGGCCTGGACCTGCCGCGGGCGCAGCGCGCCACGCGCATGGCCGCGCTCATCCAGCGTTACGCGGCCAGGCTGGAACATCACGCGCGGCAGGCGCCGTACAACTGGTTCAATTTCTATGATTTCTGGAATGCCCATGAACAACCGCAACCCGCGCCCGAGGGGGCTGCCGACGCTGCTGTCGATGCTGATTCTGGCCGCCGCCGCGACGGCCTCGGCGGCGCCGCAGGCAGCTGACCCCGGCGCGCCGATCGACAGCGACTGGGTGCTGAAGATCCTCGCGCGCCCGGCGCCGATGCGAACCAACTTCGTCGAACTGCGCGCCTCGCGCCTGCTCAAGGAACCGCTGCGCCTGTCGGGCGAGTACCAGCGCCCGGACGAGGACACGCTGGTGCGCCAGGTGCGCGTGCCCTACGTCGAAACCACCACCATCACCACCGACGCCACCGGCGCCGGACACGCGACCGTGGCGCGCGAAGGCAAGTCGCCGCGCAGCTTCGCGCTGTCGCGCGTGCCCGAACTGGCACGGCTGCAGGCGAGCTTCGGCGCGCTGCTGTCGGGCGACCGCGCTGCGCTCGAGCAGCACTATGCCGTCCACGCCGAGGGCACGCGCCGCAAGTGGAAGATGACGCTGACGCCGAAGGCCGAGCCGCTGGCGGAAAAGCTGCGCGACATCGCGCTGTACGGCCGCGGCATCGAGCTGCGCTGCATCGAGACGCGTCCGACCGAGGGCGACATCCAGCGCACCCTGCTGGCCGGCGCGGCTCGCACGGCGCACGAGATCAACAGCGTCGACGGCCTGGTCGCGCTGTGCCGCGGCGAGCCGAAGCAGTAGCCCGCCGCCGCATGGCGACCGATTCATGAGCGCCCGCTTGCGCATCACCTTCGCGCTGCTGTGGCTTGGCGTGCTGCTGCTGGCCGGCTTGTGGATCAGCGCGCACCTGCAGCTGACCGGCGACCTGCGCAAGTTCATGCCCGCCCAGAACACAACCGGACGTGTCCACCTTGTCGATGCCGCGCGCGCGGCTTGCAAGAATGAAGAGCCTGCTGTTCCTTGCAGCGGCTTTGCGGGGTCGTCCGCATGAATGCCCGCCCGCGCATCGCCTTCGCCCTGCTGTGGCTGGCAGCGCTGCTGCTCGCCGGCTGGTGGATCAGCGCGCACCTGCAGCTGACCGGGGACCTGCGCAAGTTCATGCCCGCCCCCGAAACCCCGGAGCAGAAACTGCTCATCGATGAACTCGGCGAGGGCCCGGGCTCGCGCCTGCTGCTGGTGGCGCTGTCCGGCGCCGATGCGCCCACGCTCGCGGCGCAGTCGAAGGCGCTGCGCGCCGCGCTTGCCGGCGACGAACAGTTCACGCTGGTCGCCAACGGCGACGCCGGCCTCGACGCGATCCCCGAAAACCTGCGCCCGTACCGCTACCTGCTCTCGCCCACGCTCGACGGCCAGCCGCTGGATGCCGACTACCTCGCCGCGCAGCTCGACGAGCGCCTGCAGGACCTGGGCTCGCCCGCCGGCGCGCTGGTCGAGCCGCTGATCGGCAGCGACCCGACCCTGGAGACGCTCAAGGTCGCCGAGGCGCTGCAGCCGGCCAGCGCGCCAAGGCGCCTGCACGAGGTCTGGTTCGATCGCGCCGGCAAGCGCGCGCTGCTGGCGGTGCAGACGCGCGCGGCCGGCTTCGATCCCACCGGCCAGCAGCTGGCGGTCGATGCGATTCACGCGGTGTACGCGCAGGTGCGCGGCGACGGCGCGGGCGATATCGTGCTCAGCGGGCCGGGCGCGTTCTCGGTCGAGATCGGCGGGCGCACCGAGGCCGAGGCGAAGTGGATCGGCACGATCGACACCATCGGCCTGGTCCTGCTGCTGCTCGTGGCCTACCGCAGCTGGAAGATCCCGGTGCTCGGCGTGCTGCCGCTGGCCAGCGCCGGGCTCGCCGGGCTGGGCGCGGTGGCGTTGCTGTTCGACGGCGTGCACGGCATCACCGTGGCGTTCGGCTTCACCCTGATCGGCGTGGTGCAGGACTATCCGATCCACCTGTTCAGCCACCAGCGCCCGGGCGTGACCCCGCGCCAGAACGCACGCGCGCTGTGGCCGACGCTGGCCACCGGCGTGGTCGCCACCTGCATCGCCTATGTCACCTTCCTGTTCTCAGGCGTCGACGGGCTGCAGCAGCTGGCGGTGTTCACGATCGCCGGGATGGCCGTGGCCGCGCTGTCGACGCGGCTGCTGCTGCCGCGGCTGATCGACCCGGCGCCGCGCGACTTCGCCGATTCGCGGATGCTGGCGCGGATGTGGTCGTGGACGCGGCACCTGCCGCGACCGCGCTGGTCGCTGGCGGTGCTGGCGCTGGCGGCCGTCGCCGCGACCGCGTTCGCGCCCGGCGCGTTCTGGCAGGACGACCTGTCCAAGCTCACCCCGGTGCCGGCCGATGCGCTGGCGCGCGACGCCGACCTGCGCGCCGAACTCGGCGCCCCCGACGTGCGCTACGTGCTCACCGTGCAGGGCGCCGGCGACGAGGCGGTGCTGCAGGCCTCCGAACGCCTGCGCCCCGGACTCGACGCGCTGGTGCGCGATG
>DATCYC010000222.1:0-1516 GCA_036570525.1 Luteimonas sp. | reverse complement strand
CCGATGTTCGACATGCCGTTCCTTTACGGCGGCGGCTGGAGCGCGACCGAGGACGAGCGCCACGCGCGCGTGGCGGTGATCGCCAAGTCACTCAACGACAAGCTGTTCGGCGGCGCCAACAGCGTCGGCAAGACGGTGCGCCTGGACAAGTCCGACTTCAGGATCGTGGGCGTGCTTGACGAATGGCGGCCGACGCCGCGCTTCTACGACATGAACAGCGATCGCTTCGGCGACCTGGAGCAGGCCTTCATCCCGTTCTCCACCTCGCGCGACCTGTCGATGGGCCGCAACGGCAGCATGAACTGCTGGGGCGGTTCGGGTTCCGATCCCGAAGGACAGGCCGGCGTGAACGCGCCCTGTGTCTGGATCCAGTACTGGGTGCAGCTCGACACGCCGGCGAAGGCGGCCGACTACCGCCGCTACCTGGTGAACTACTCCGACCAGCAGCGCGCCAGCGGCCGCTATGAGCGCCCGACCAACGTGCGCCTGCGCAGCGTGATGGAGTGGCTGGACTACAACAAGGTCGTGCCGGGCGACGTGCGCCTGCAGGTGTGGCTGGCCTTCGGCTTCCTGCTGGTGTGCCTGCTCAACACGGTGGGCCTGTTGCTGGCCAAGTTCCTGCGCCGCAGCGGCGAGGTGGGCGTGCGCCGTGCACTGGGCGCGTCGCGGCGCGAGATCTTCATGCAGTGCCTGGTCGAGGCCGGCGTGGTCGGCATGGCCGGCGGCATCGTCGGCCTGGCGCTGGCCTGGCTCGGCCTGTGGGCCGTGCGCCAGCAGCCGGCGAGCTATGCCGAACTCGCACACCTCGATCCGGTGATGTTGTTGACCACCTTCGTCCTCGCGGTCGGCGCCAGCCTGCTGGCCGGCGTGATCCCGGCCTGGCAGGCGATGCAGGTCACCCCCGCCATCCAGCTCAAGTCGCAATAAGCCCTGCAGGAGCGCACTTGGGCGCGACGCCCTTGCTTTGATCCCACACGAAAGGCATCACGCCCAAGTGCGCTCCTACAAGAACCGAGGACACCACCATGGAACTGCGCCCCATCCTGTCCACCCTGCTCCGGCACAAGACCGCCGCCGCGCTGATCGTGCTGGAAATCGCGCTGAGCTGCGCGATCGTCTGCAACGCCCTGTTCCTGATCGGCAACCGCATCGAACGGATCAACCTGGTCAGCGGCGTGGCCGAGAACGAAGTCGTGCGCGTGCAGCTGACCGGCATCGGCGAGGACGACAACGCCGATGCCCTGACCCGCAGCGACCTGGCCACCCTGCGCGGGCTGCCCGGCGTCAAGGCGGCGACCGTCACCAACCAGGTGCCGTTCGTGAACTCGTCCTGGAACACGTCGGTCAACATGACCAGTGAGCAGCAGCAGCCGACGCTGCACGCGACGGTCTACATGGGCGAGGAGCAGTTCCTCGACACGCTGGGGCCAAGGATCGTCGCCGGTCGCCAGTTCGCGCCGGATGAGTTCATCGAGTGGTCGGCGTTCGATGCGCCCGACGCCGACGTCGAGATCCC
>DATCYC010000221.1:0-3663 GCA_036570525.1 Luteimonas sp. | reverse complement strand
GCGACTACGGGGCGGTCGGCGGGCGGCATGGCGTAGCCGGGCAGCTTGTCGGGCGGCACCCAGGCCAGGGCCTGGCCTTCGTGGCCGCGCGGTGTGCCGCGCCAGCGGGTCACGCGGCGCACGTCCAGGCACAGGCGTTTGTGCGGGTATTGCTGGGCGACGGCGATCAGCGGCGCGCCGATTTTCACTTCGATGCCGAGTTCTTCGCGCAGTTCGCGGACCAGGGCGTGCTCGGGGGTTTCGCCGGGTTCGCGCTTGCCGCCGGGGAATTCCCAGAGGCCGGCGAGGTCGCGGCCTTCGGTGCGGCGGGCGAGGAGGACGCGGCCGCGGGCGTCGGTGATGGCGGCGGCCATGACTTCGACGCGGCGGGATTCGGTCACGGGCGTCGGCCGGGGTTACACCCCCGACGGGGTTTGATGTTGCGGGGGTCGGGGGCGTAGCCCCGATCTGCGGAGAGTGCGCGGGCGTCGGGGGCGTAGCCCCGACCTACGGAGGGGGCGCGGGCGTCGGGGGCGTAGCCCCGACCTACGGGCATGGCGCGGCCTTCAGGCCAGCTGTCCATGGCAGTGCTTGTACTTCTTGCCGCTGCCGCAGGGGCACGGGTCGTTGCGGCCGACCTTGGGGCCGTCGCGGGTGACCGGGGTGTGGGCGGCGGCGTTGGCCTGGGCGAGGCGGGCCTGTTCGGCTTCCTCGTCGGCGCCGAGGCCACCGGAGTCGGCGTGCTGGAACTGCATCTGGCGCGCGGCGGCTTCGGCCTGGGCGCGCTCCTGCGCTTCGAGCGCGGCGACCTCTTCCTCGCTGCGGATGCGCACGCGCGCCAGCAGCGAGATGACCTCGCGCTTGACCTTCGACAGCATGTCGCTGAACAGTTCGAACGCCTCGCGCTTGTACTCCTGCTTGGGCTGCTTCTGCGCGTAGCTGCGCAGGTGGATGCCCTGGCGCAGGTAGTCCATGCGCGCCAGGTGCTCCTTCCAGTTCTGGTCGACGACGTTGAGCATGATGTGCTTTTCGAGCATGCGCATCGTCTCGGGGCCGACGGAGGCTTCCTTGTCGGCGAACAGGCGGTCGAGCGTCTCCTGCACGTAGGTCTGGATGACCTCGACGTCGACTTCCTCGCGGCCCTTGACCATCTCCTCGACCGGCACCTGCACGCCGAAATCCTCGGCCAGCGTGGCCTCCAGCCCGGGCAGGTCCCACTGCTCGTCGATGGAATCGGGCGGCACGAAGCGATCGATGGTGTCGGCCACCACGTCGCCGCGCAGGCTGGCGATGTTCTCCTGCACGCTGTCGGCCTCGAGCAGCTCGTTGCGCTGCGAGTACACGACCTTGCGCTGGTCGTTGTTGACGTCGTCGAACTCGAGCAGGTTCTTGCGGATGTCGAAGTTGTGCGCTTCCACCTTGCGCTGCGCGTTGGCGATCTGCTTGGACACCAGCGGGCTTTCGATGATGTCGTCTTCCTTCAGGCCCATCTTGGCCATGACGCGCTGCACCCAGTCGGCGGCGAAGATGCGCATCAGGTTGTCTTCGAGCGACAGGTAGAAGCGGCTCGAACCCGGGTCGCCCTGGCGCCCGGAGCGGCCGCGCAGCTGGTTGTCGATGCGGCGCGACTCGTGGCGCTCGGTGCCGACGATGTGCAGGCCGCCGGCTTCCTTGACCGCGTCGTGGCGCTTCTGCCATTCGGCCTTCAGGCGCGCGCGGGTGACCTCGTCGACCGGCTCGCCGGTCTCGGCTTCAAGGTCCGCCAGTTCGGCGTCCAGCGAGCCGCCGAGCACGATGTCGGTACCGCGGCCGGCCATGTTGGTGGCGATGGTGACCGCGCCCGGGCGGCCGGCCTGGGCGATGATGGTGGCTTCGCGTTCGTGCTGCTTGGCGTTGAGCACCTCGTGGTGGATGCCGGCCTCGCTGAGCTGCTGGCCGAGCAGTTCGGAGACTTCGATCGAGGTCGTGCCGACCAGCACCGGCTGGTTGCGCGCGTGCGCTTCCTTGAGCTCGGCGACCACCGCGCGGTACTTGCCGGCGCGGTTGAGGAACACGGCGTCGGGGTTGTCGACGCGGATCATCGGCCGGTTGGTGGGGATCACCACCACTTCCAGGCCGTAGATGCTCTGGAACTCGTAGGCCTCGGTGTCGGCGGTGCCGGTCATGCCCGAGAGCTTGTCGTACATGCGGAACAGGTTCTGGAAGGTGATGCTGGCCAGGGTCTGGTTCTCGCGCTGGACCGGCACGCCTTCCTTGGCCTCGACCGCCTGGTGCAGGCCGTCGGACCAGCGGCGCCCGGTGAGGGTGCGGCCGGTGAACTCGTCGACGATGATCACCTCGCCGTCGCGGACGATGTAGTCCACGTCGCGCTGGTAGATGCCGTGCGCGCGCAGGCCGGCGTTGAGGTGGTGGACGACGTGGATGTTGTGCGGGGAGTAGAGGTCGTCGTCTTCGCCTTCAAGGATCCCTGCCTCGCGCAGCAGGTTCTCGGCGTGCTCCTGGCCGTCCTCGGACAGGTGTACCTGCTTGGCCTTCTCGTCGACCCAGTAGTCGCCCTCGCCTTCCTCCTCGGTCTGCCGCACCAGCTTGGGCACGACGCGGTTGACCTTGATGTACAGGTCCGGGGTTTCGTCGGCCGGGCCGGAGATGATCAGCGGGGTGCGCGCCTCGTCGATCAGGATCGAGTCGACTTCGTCGATGATCGCGAAGTTGAGGCCGCGCTGGAACCGGTCGTCCTTCGACAGCGCCATGTTGTCGCGCAGGTAGTCGAAGCCGATCTCGTTGTTGGTGGCATAGGTGATGTCGGCGGCGTAGGCGGCGTGCTTGTCCGCATGCGGCATTCCCGGGTAGACCACGTCGGTGGTCAGGCCCAGCCAGCTGTAGAGCTTGCCCATCTGCACGGCGTCGCGGCGGGCCAGGTAGTCGTTGACCGTGACCACGTGCACGCCCTTGCCTTCGAGCGCGTTGAGGTAGACGGCCAGGGTGGCGGTCAGGGTCTTGCCCTCGCCGGTGCGCATCTCGGCGATCTTGCCCATGTGCAGGACCATGCCGCCGACCAGCTGGACATCGAAATGGCGCATCCCGAACACCCGCACCGAGGCTTCACGGCAGACCGCGAAGGCCTCCGGCAGCACCTTGTCCAGCGACTCGCCCTTGGCGATGCGCTCGCGGAACTCCGGGGTCTTGGCCTGCAGCTCGGCGTCGGAGAGTGCCTGCATCTGCGGTTCGAGCGCATTGATCCTGGTGACGATGCGCTGGAGCTGTTTGAGCAGGCGTTCGTTGCGGCTGCCGAAGACGCCGGTGAGCAAGCGATTGAGCATGGGTGTTCCGGTTGGGAGCTGGGTTTGATGCGGGGACGGATACGGACCAGGTCGCTGGCTTCGAGTTCCCCAAATGAAAAAAGAGCGCCAGGCGCCCTTTTTGGCAACGCGATATTGTACGTGGAGACGCCGGCAGGGGGTATCAAGCCCGTTTCCGGCGCCCCGGACGTCGATCACACTCCGGCGCGGGGCTTGATCGGCGATGTCGCCGCGCATGCTTCCGCCGTAGGTCGGGGCTACGTCCCCGACGGCTCTTGATCCGGCGCTTGATTCGCAATGCCGTCGCGGAAGATCCGGCGCGGGGCGTCGGGGGCGTAGCCCCGACCTACGAGGTGCGGGGTGTCTGGGTCGCGGGGCGTCGGGG
>DATCYC010000220.1:0-3079 GCA_036570525.1 Luteimonas sp. | reverse complement strand
GCGGCCGGCATCGTGTCGCCGGTCACCGCGGGTGGGATCCATTCCGCCTGGCGCCACGGCGAAGCCGTCGGCGACGCGATCGCCGCGCACCTCCTGCATGCAGGGCCCTGCCCGATGCGGGTCGCGGCGGCCGCCGCGCCGCGCTTCCGCACCAAGCGCGCGCTGCGCTGGTTGTTCGATCACGCACAGATGGACTGGCCGTTCGACCTGCTGCTCGACACCCCGCCGCTGCGGTGGGCGGCGCGGCAGGTCTACTTCCGCAGGCGCGGCGGCTGATCGACCGTTTACTCAGCCCTTTCCGCTTTCGCCCCGCGCCAGGAACGATTCGACCAGCTCCATCGGCAGCGGGAACAGGATCGTGGAACTCTTCTCCCCGGCGATCTCGGTCAGCGTCTGCAGGTAGCGCAACTGGATCGCACGCGGGTCGCCGCCGAGCAGCTTGGCCGCCTGCACCAGCTTCTCGGCCGCCTGTTGCTCGCCTTCGGCATGGATCACCTTGGCGCGGCGCACGCGCTCGGCCTCGGCCTGCCTGGCGATGGCGCGGACCATGGTCTCGTTGAGGTCGATGTGCTTGATCTCGACGTTGGCGACCTTGATGCCCCAGGCGTCGGTCTGGTCGTCGAGGATCTGCTGGATATCCATGTTGAGCTTGTCGCGCTCGACCAGCATCTCGTCCAGCTCGTGCTTGCCCAGCACCGAACGCAGCGTGGTCTGCGAGAGTTGGCTGGTGGCCTCGTAGAAGTGCTCGACGTTGATGATGGCCTTCTGCGGATCGACGACGCGGAAGTACACCACCGCATTGACCTTGACCGACACGTTGTCGCGCGAGATCACGTCCTGCTCCGGCACGTCCATGACAATCGTGCGCAAGTCGATCCGCACCATCTGCTGCACCACGGGAATCAGGATGATCAGGCCCGGGCCCTTCACCTTCCAGTAGCGGCCGAGCTGGAACACCACGCCGCGCTCGTATTCGCGCAGCACCTTGATTGCGCTGACCAGCAGTATGAGCAGCAGCAGGACCGGGGCGTAGGCGATCATGGTCATGGTTTGCCTCCATCGACTTCCGCAAGGGGTTCCACGTGCAGCACCAGGCCATCGACGGCCCGCACGCACAACCGTTGGCCACGCCGCACCGGCTGCCCGGACCTGGCTCGCCAGTCCTCGCCGCGCACGTGCACGCGACCGCTGTCCTTGAAATCCTGCAGGGCGACGGCTTCGAGGCCGATCATCTCCCCTATCCCCGTCACCACCGGCCGCTTGCGCGCACGCGTCGCCAGCCAGGCGACGCCCATGAAGG
Source organism: Luteimonas sp. (assembly GCA_036570525.1). Taxonomy (GTDB): domain Bacteria; phylum Pseudomonadota; class Gammaproteobacteria; order Xanthomonadales; family Xanthomonadaceae; genus Luteimonas. Next base: position 1,779 of record DATCYC010000220.1, on the reverse strand, counting down.
CAAGTCCGCTGGCGACCGCGATCCCGGTGACCAGTCGTCCCGGAACGCCGTAGCCCGGGACGTCGGTGTCGAACATGATCAGCGAACCGGCGACCAGCGCCGCCAGCCCGCCGATGCCGAGCGCGCCGAAGCTCGGCATCGCGAGCTCGACCGCCATCAACACCACGCCGAGTGCGATCAACGCGACGCCGGCGTAGTTGACCGGCAGTACCTGCAGCGCATACAGCGCCAGCAGCAGGCTGATCGCCCCGACCACGCCCGGCACGACCGCACCGGGGCTGTAGCCCTCGAACACCAGCCCGTACAGGCCCACCAGCAGCAGCAGGTAGGCGACCGTGGGCTCGGTGATCACCGACAGCAGGCGGATGCGCCAGTCGGGTTCGAACCGGGTCACCGCGCGTCCGGCGGTGGCGAGTTCGACCGTGCGCCCGCGCACCCGGACTTCGCGGCCGTTGGCCTCGCGCAGCAAGGTGGTGATGTCGCCGGCCACGATCTCGATCACCTTCTGCGACAGTGCCTGGCTGGCGGTGAGCGTGGCGGCGTCGCGCACCGCGCGCTCGGCGAAATCCACGTTGCGACCGCGCAGTTCGGCCAGGCTGCGCAGGTAGGCAACCGAATCATTGACCACCTTGTGCGCCATCGCATCGCCGTCGGGCCGTGGCTTGCGCGCAGCCTCCTGTTCGTCGTCATCCGGCGTCCCGCGCGTACGCGCATCGTCGTCGCGCGGCGCAGCGCCGAACCCGCCGCCCATCGCGACCGGCGTGGCCGCGCCCAGCGAGGTGGCCGGTGCCATCGCCGCGAGGTGGCAGGCATACAGGATGTAGGTACCGGCGCTGGCCGCACGGGCGCCCGGCGGTGCCACCCAGGCGATCACCGGCACCTCCGAGGCCAGGATCGCCTGGTTGATGTCGCGGGTGGCGGCATCGAGCCCGCCCGGAGTGTCGATCCGCAACACCACCGCCGGCGCGCCGGCGTCCGCGGCCCGCGCCAGGCCACGCCGGAGATGGTCGCGCGTGGCCGGGCCGATGCCGCCCTCGATCTCCAGCAGCATCACCGCGGGACCCGCCTGCACAGCCTGCTGCCCCGCCCCGGATGATGGAACCAGTGCGAGCAGGAGAACCAGCAATGCCGATGCGGCCGGTTTCATGGCTCCTCGGTGCAGGCCTGCGACGCGAAGCCGCGCGTCCTGGTCCCAGTTAACTCCGCGTACCGTTAATGTACCGGCAAGGCCGTTTCGCCCCGGCCCGCCCTACGACAGCGTGAACCGGTCCCCGTCCAGCATCGCCGGGAAGCGTTCGCGATGCGCCTGCAGCTGCGCCGCCTGCAGCGTCGTGGTCACCACCACTTCCTCGTCGCTGCACTCGCTCAGCGGATGGCCGAGGAAGTCGATCACCGCGCTGTCGCCCGAGTACTGCAGGCCGTTGCCGTCGGTACCGACGCGGTTGAGGCCGGCGACGAAGCACAGGTTCTCGATCGCGCGTGCGCGCAGCAGGGTCTTCCACGCGTATGCGCGGGCCGCGGGCCAGTTGGCGACGTACAGCTGCAGGTCGAAATCCAGCGCGCCGGCGCGTTCGACGTCGTAGCGGTTGCGTGCGAACACCGGGAAGCGCAGGTCGTAGCAGACCAGCGGATTGATGCGCCAGCCCTTCCACTCCACCACCAGCCGTTCGCTGCCTGCGGCATAGCGCTCGTGCTCGCGCGCATAGCGGAACAGGTGGCGCTTGTCGTAGTGGCGCACCTCACCGTCGGGCGTGACCCAGAGCATGCGGTTGAACACGC
>DATCYC010000219.1:0-3542 GCA_036570525.1 Luteimonas sp. | reverse complement strand
CTTGTTGGTGACGATGCCCCAGCGCGCGCCGTCGGCCTCGATCGCGGCGAGCATGTCCTCGACGCCGTCGAACGGCCTGCCGTGCAGGCCGATCTCGCGTTCGTAGGCGTCCAGGAACGGCTGGACCAGCGCCTCGCGGGCAGCTTCGCCGAGCTGCGGGAACGCCGAAAGGATCATCGCCCGCGCACCCTTCGATACGTGCGGCCGCAGTTGCTCCAGCGTTGCGGGCGCATGGCCACGTTCGCCGCGCAGCACGTTGATTGCCGCCAGCATGTCCGGCGCGCTGTCGAGCAGCGTGCCGTCGAGGTCGAACAGCACCACGCGCGGGAATGCCGTGCCCGCGAGTCGTGGTTCCAGCTCCCTATTCCCCATTCCCGGCTTCCGGCTTCACCGCGCAGGCGAGGTAGTTCACTTCGGTGCGCCGCGAGAGCCGCGCGGCATCGCGCCACGGCTCGTACACGACGCCGCTCACGTCCTCGAGCTGCAGGCCCGATTCGCGCAGCCAGCCGCCGAGCTCGGACGGCTTGATGAAGTCGCGGTACTGGTGCGTGCCTTTCGGCAGCAGGCGCGCGACGTACTCGGCGCCGACGATCGCCAGCGCGAACGCGGCCGGCGTGCGGTTGAGCGTGGACACGAACAGGCGTCCGCCGGGCTTGAGCAGCGTCGCGCAGGCCGACAGGATCGCGCCGGGATCGGGCACGTGCTCGAGCATTTCCATGCAGGTCACGGCATCGAACGCGCCCGGCTGCTCTCCGGCCAGCGCCTCGACGGGCTGCAGGCGGTAGTCGACCTTCACCCCGGACTCGAGTCCGTGCAGGCGCGCGACCTTGACCAGGTCGTCGGCAAGGTCGATCGCGGTGACGTCCGCGCCCTCGCGCGCCAGCGCCTCGCTGAGCAGGCCGCCTCCGCAGCCGACGTCGAGCACCTTCGCTCCACGCAGCGCGGTGCGATCGGCGACGTAGCCCAGGCGCACCGGGTTGAGCGCGTGCAGCGCCTTCTGCGGGCCCTTCGGATCCCACCAGCGGTTGGCGAGCGCGGCGAACTTGTCGAGCTCGGACTGGCGGAAGTTGCTTCCGTTCGGCCCTGGACCAGGTGCTGTCGAAGCGTTCATGCGTACCTCATGGCCTTGTAGGAGCGCACTTGGGCGCGACAGGCATTACACCCGGAAATTTCCATCGCGCCCAAGTGCGCACCTACAGCGCCGCGCGGTCGATGGCGGCGATTCGGGTGCCCCACTGTTTCGCGTTGGCGATGATCGCGTCGATGTCCATGCCGGTCAGCTCGCGGTCGCGCAGCTTCGGCTTGCCGGCGATCCACACGTCGCTGACCTGGTGGCGGCCGCTGGCGTAGACCAGCTGCGAGACCACGTCGTACAGCGGCTGGGACTCGAGCGCCGACAGGTCGAACAGCGCCAGGTCGGCCTGCTTGCCCGGCTCGATCGAGCCGACCAGATGATCGAAGCCGATCGCCTTCGCCCCGCCCAGCGTGGCCGCGCGCAACGCGGTGAAGGCGCTGAACGCCTCGGCCTCGCCCGCCACCGCCTTGGCCAGGATCGCCGCGGTGCGGGTTTCGCCGACCATGTCCAGGTCGTTGTTGCTGGCGCAGCCGTCGGTGCCAATGGCGAGGTTCACGCCCGCGCGCTCCAGCGCGCAGGCCGGGCAGAAGCCGGAGGCGAGCTTGAGGTTGGATTCGGGGCAGTGCACCACGCTCACGCCGCGCTCCACGCACAGGTGGATCTCGGCCTCGGTCACCTGGGTCATGTGCACCGCGATCAGGCGGTCGTTGAACAGGCCGAGGCGGTCAAGCCGCGCGATCGGCCGCTGGCCATGCTTTTCCTGCGACTGCGCGACTTCCTGCGCGGTCTCGTGCAGGTGCAGGTGCACCGGCACGTCCAACTGGTCGGCCAGCATGCGGATGCGCTCGAAGTTCGCGTCGTTGACCGTGTACGGCGCGTGCGGCGCGAACGCGGTGGCGACCAGCGGATCGTCGCGCCACTGGTCGTGGACCTCGCCGGCCTTGTCGAAATACTCGTCGTCGCTCTTCGCCCACGCGGTGGGGAAGTCGATCACCGGCAGCCCGACGCGCGCGCGGAAGCCGTGGCGCTTGTAGGTGGCCGCCTGCACGTCGGGGAAGAAGTAGTTCTCGTTGACGCAGGTGGTGCCGCCACGGAGCATCTCCGCGATCGCCAGGGTGACGCCGTCGGCGACGAAGTCCGGGCCGATCACCGCGCCTTCTATCGGCCAGATGTGCTGCTGCAGCCAGACCTTCAGCGGCAGGTCGTCGGCGACGCCGCGCAGCAGCGTCATCGGGTTGTGGGCGTGGCTGTTGACGAAGCCGGGCACCAGCGCGCCGTCAGGGCGGCTGACGGTCTGCGCCGCATCGAACCGCGCCCGCGCTTCCGCGCGCGGCAGGATGGCGACGATGGCGCCGTCGCGGACGGCGACGGCGTGGTCCTCGAGGATCACGCCGTGTGGTTCGACCGGGACGACGAAGCCGGCTTCGATGAGGATGTCGCAGGGTTCGGGGGTCTGGTCGGTCATTTGTTTCCTGCTTTTCAGCCGGCATTCCGGCAAAGCGTAGGCTGGGTTGGCTTCATCAACCCAGCTGCGTGTACAGGGTGCTGGGTCGGTGAAGCTGACCCAGCCTACGGCCTACGTGTGCCGGGTGCTGGGTCGGTGGAGCTGACCCAGCCTACGGGTCCTCGTCCTGGCTCGCCGCTTATTTGACCCGCGAGACGTATTCGCCCGAGCGCGTGTCGACCTTGATCACCTCGTCCTGGCCGACGAACAGCGGCACGCGGACCACGGCGCCGGTTTCCAGCGTCGCCGGCTTGCCGCCGCCGCCGGAGGTGTCGCCGCGCACGCCCGGGTCGGTCTCGGTGATCTTCAGCTCGACGAAGTTCGGCGGGATGACCTGGATCGGGGTGCCGTTCCACAGGGTCACCACGCAGTCCTCCTCGCCCTTGAGCCACTTCTCGGCCCCGCCCATGCCGGCCTTGTCGGACTGGACCTGCTCGAAGGATTCCGGATTCATGAAGTGCCAGTACTCGCCGTCGCTGTACAGGTACTGCATGTCGGTATCGATCACGTCGGCGGCCTCCATCGAGTCGGTCGCCTTCATGGTGACTTCCTGCACCCGGCCCGACTTGATCATGCGGTACTTCACGCGGGTGAACGCCTGGCCCTTGCCCGGCTTGACGTACTCGGTATCGACGATGATCGCCGGATCGCCATTGACCAGGATCTTCATTCCGTTCTTGACGTCGTTCATGCCGTAGCTGGCCATCGGTACTCCTGCGGGAAACTCGGGACGGGGTCTAGCCGCGGCAGCGGCTAGAATGGCGGGATTGCGTTCCGGCACGGCCGGAATGGCCCCGGAACAGACCGCGAATGATACCTGCAGCCTCCCCTGCCCTGCAGCCCGGCCCGATCGGCGCGGGCGCCCTCCCCGAACCCGGCGGCTGGAAGCGCCCCTGGCGCGAGGCCGTGCGCGACCCGCGCGAGCTGCTGGCGCTGCTCGGCCTGGAGGGACGCGTGCCGGGG
>DATCYC010000218.1:0-3864 GCA_036570525.1 Luteimonas sp. | reverse complement strand
CGGTCGAGGGTGGGCTTGAGCCGCGCGTTGATCTCATCGCTGGACAGGCGTCGCGGCGCATCGATGTGGGCGAGGCCAGCGATGGCAACGTGTTGGAAAAGCATGGGCTGGCCGCCGGATTACGGACAAAAGGGAACCCATATTACCGGGTCCGGGGTCGTGCCGTATCCGGCCGGGGTCGGAACGGTCAGTTTCCGCAGCGCCAGGCGGCGAACTGCTGGTCGCCGTTCAGCGGCGGACCGAGCGGGCTGATGGTGTCGGCGCCGATCCCGGGGGCCTCGTTGCGAGCCAGGGTTTCGAGCTCTTCGCGCACCCGCAGGTCGTTGCGCTCGTAGACGAGGGCCACCTTGTCGGCCACCGAAACGCTGACTTCGCCGCGCTTCTCGCAGCCGGTCGGGGCGGCGGCCATCACCTGCACCGCCTTGGCGCCGGGCGCCATGTGTACCCAGGTGCAACCGGACAGGCCAAGGACGGCGGTGGCGAGGGCGGCAAGCGGCAGGTGGCGCATTGGACGACTCCGGGCGGTGCGGGGACACGGCATTGTGGGCGGGCCGGCCTGAACGCGACAAGCCAGCGCGAGCCCGTAGGATGGGTAGAGCGAAGCGAAACCCATCGCGCGCGACGCTTGATTGCAGGGAGGACGATGGGTTTCGCTTCGCTCTACCCATCCTACAAACCTTCGTCCCTCCCCTGCCTTCGCAGGGGAGGGAGCTAGAGCCTTACTCGCCGTCCTTGTCCGCCGCCGGCGCGTCCGCCACCGGATTGCCGTCGGCATCGATGATGCTGACTTCACCCAGGTCCAGCGCGCGCACCGGCTGCTCGATCTGCTTCAGGTCGCCGACCACCACCCAGGTCAGCGCACCCGGCTCCAGCGTGCGTGCGGCCGCGTTGACCTGCTCCGGGGTCAGGTCGCGGATCTGCGCGTTGCGCAGTTCGACCCAGTTGTCCGGGCGGTCGTAGCGGACGATGCCGGCGATGGTGCCGAGCACCGAACCGGCGGTCTCGTAGGCGCCGGGCTGGCTGCGCAGGTTGTTGGCGACGATCTTCTCCACCTCCGCGTCCGTGGCCGGGGCTTCGCCGTCGACGTAGCTGCTGATCTCACGCTGCATTTCGGCCAGCGACTCGGCCGTCTTGTCGATCTGCACCGGTGCGTAGGCCAGCCACGGGCGCTGGCCCTCGGCGTCGGCCAGCATGCTGCGGGCTCCGTAGGACCAGTGCTTGTCCTCGCGCAGGTTCATGTTCAGGCGCGCGGTGAAGCTGCCGCCGATCACCTCGTTGGCCATCTCCAGCAGCACCGCGCCGTCATCCTTGGTCGAAGGGGCGACCTTGCCGGCGAAGATGTTCGCCTGCACCGCGCCGGGCTGGTCGATCAGGAACACGCGGGCCGCGGCGGGCCGCTCGACCTTGGCGACCGTGACCTGCGCAGGTGCGTCGCCGCTGCCCTTCCAGTCGCCGAAGTGGCGGTCGAGCACCGGCACGATCTCGGCCAGCGTGGTGTCGCCGACCACGACCACGGTGGCGTTCTCCGGGCGCAGCCACTGCTGCTGGTAGGCCACCAGCTCGTCGCGGGCCAGGCTGGCGATGCCAGCCTCGGTGCCGCTCCCCGTGAACGGGATGCCGTAGGCGTGGTCGTCGCCGTACAGCAGCGGCGGCAGCACGCGCAGCGCGGCCGAGTTGGGGCGCGCCTTCTCCTGCGCGATGCCGGCGATCCATTGCGCCTTGACCCGGTCGATTTCCGACTGCTCGAAGCGCGGGGCGCGCAGCATGTCGGCGAACAGCGCAACCGATTCGTCCAGGTTCTCCTTCAGTGCCGACAGGCTCGCGCTGCTGCCGTCGAGCGAAGCGCTCGCGCTCAGCCGCGCGCCCAGGTTCTCCTTGGCGGCGGAGAACTCAAGCGAGCCGAGCTCGCCGGCGCCCTCGCCCAGCATGTTCAACGCGAAACCGGCGCGGCCGAGCTTGCCGTCCGTGTCCGAGGCGTAGCCGCCGTCGAACAGGTAGCGCATCTGCACCACCGGGATCTCGTGGCGCTCGGCCAGGATCAGCTTGCTGCCGTTGGCCAGGGTGGCGTGCTGCAGGTCGGGGAAGTCGAGCTCCGGGAACGTGTCCACCTTCGGCACGCCCTTGCTGCGATCCACGCTGCTCGGCGTGGTGCTGTATTTCGCGTCCACCGGCGGCAGTTCGAACGGCGCCGGCTTGGCGGCGGGCGCCTCGACCAGCGGCGTGCGCTCGCCCGGCTCGACCACGAAGGTGTGGCTCGGTTTGCCCAGCCATTCGCGGGCAACGTCGCGCACCTGTTCGGGCGTGGCCGCCTGGATGTCGCGCAGCACGTCCTGGTAGCAGTCCGGCTCGCCGGTGTAGGTTTCGCAGGCGGCGAGCACGTCGGCCTTGCCGCCGAAGCCGCCGATGCGCTCGACCCCGCGGATGAAGCCGGCGCGGAACATGGTCTTGGCCTGCGCCAGCTCGTCGGCGGTCGGGCCGTCGGCGAGCAGCCTCTGCAGCTCTTCGTCGATGACCGCCTCGACCTTCTTCTCGTCGACGTCCTTCTTCACCATCGCGTTGATGAAGAAGCTGCCGCCCAGCTGCGACGACCAGTTGGCCGTGCCGATGCTGTCGACCAGCTGGTCCTCGTGCACCAGGCGCTTGTCCAGGCGCGAGGTGGCGCTGCCGCCGAGCACCTGCGAGAACAGGTCGAGCAGGGTCGAATCGGTGCTGCCGTACTCGGGCACGTTCCAGATCCGGCGCACCATCACCTGCGGCACCTTGTCCTCGAGCACGGTGCGGCCGGATTCGGCCAGCGGCGCGATCGCGACTTCGGGCTGCGTCATGGTCGGGCTGGCGGGGATGTCGCCGAAGTACCTGGCGACCTTCTTCTTCGCGGTCTCGACGTCGATGTCGCCGGCCAGCACCAGCACCGCGTTGTTGGGGCCGTACCAAGTGCGGAACCACTGCTTCACGTCCTCGAGCTTGGCCGCGTTGAGGTCGTTCATCGAACCGATCGTGGTGTGGTGGTACGGGTGGCCGACCGGGTACATGGTCTTGGCCACGACCTGACGCAGCTGGCCGTAGGGCTGGTTCTCGCCCTGGCGCTTCTCGTTCTGGACCACGCCGCGCTGTTCATCGAGGGTCTTCTGGTCGATCGCGCCGAGCAGGTGGCCCATGCGGTCGGACTCCATCCACAGCGCCATGTCCAGCGCGGTGGTGGGCACGTTCTGGAAGTAGTTGGTGCGGTCGCCGTTGGTGGTGCCGTTCATGTCGGTGGCACCGGCCTGCTCGAACGGCTCGAAGTACTCGCCCGGATGGTTCTCGGAACCATTGAACATCAGGTGCTCGAACAGGTGCGCGAAGCCGCTGCGGCCTGCCGGCTCGTTCTTGCTGCCCACGCCGTACCAGATGTTGACCGCCACGATCGGCGCCTTGTGGTCCTCGTGCACGATCACCGTCAGGCCGTTGGGCAGGGTGAACTCCTGGTACGGGATGGTGACCTGGGCCGCAGCGCTGCCGGTGTCAGCGAACACCAGCCCGGGCGTGAAGCTGCCGCCGATGGCGGCCGCCAGGGCGAAGCCGAGAATGGAGGCGCGGGGGCGGCGGAAGTTGGCAAGGGACATGGGCACTCCTGTGCAGGCATGAATGGCGGGATTGTCCCGCCATCGTAACGGCTGTCCGGGAGCTGAACACTAGGCCACAAGTCCCGGCTGGGGGCTGGGGCTGCTTGCGCTGGTCCCTGGTCCCCAGCCCCACTACCACCCCCTCTGAACGCGCCACCTGCCAGACTCGCCCCATGACAACCCGCCACTGCCTCGTCACCGGCGCCAACCGCGGCGTCGGCCTGGAATTCGTCCGCCAGCTGCTGGCGCGCGGCGACCG
>DATCYC010000217.1:0-3974 GCA_036570525.1 Luteimonas sp. | reverse complement strand
GCGCATCTGCGACAATGCGCGGCCCTGTACGCGCAGCTTCCGCCACGTGGCCCGACTCGACCAGACGCCGTTCCCCGCCGACATCCTCGACCTGAGCCACGACGGCCGCGGCGTCGCCCGCCGCGACACCGGCAAGGCCGTGTTCATCGCCGGCGCGCTGCCCGGCGAGCGCGTCATGGCGAAGCAGACCGCGCGCTCGCGCAGCTTCGACGAGGCGGTGACGCTGGAGGTGCTGGACGCGTCGCCCGATCGCGTCGACCCGCGCTGCCCGCACTTCGGCACCTGCGGCGGCTGCGCGCTGCAGCACCTGGCCGAATCGAAGCAGATCCTGGCCAAGCAGCGCGTGCTGCTCGAGAACTTGGAGCGCATCGGTCACGTTGCCGCGGACAACCTGCTTCCACCGCTGACTGATGTCGCCTGGGGCTATCGCCGCAAGGGCCGCTTCTCGGTGCGCCGGGTGGAAAAGAAGGGCAAGACCCTGGTCGGCTTCCGCGAGCGCGATCCGCGCTTCGTCGCCGACCTGTCCGAATGCCACACCGTGATCCCCGCGATCAGCGCGGCGATGCCGGCGCTGTCGTCGCTGATCGACGGCATGGACGGGCGCCGCGACATTCCGCAGGTGGAGTTCATCGCCGGCGACGCCACCGCCGACCACGACGGCATCGCGCTGGTGTTCCGCCACCTGCAGCCGCTGTCCGACGGCGACCGCGCGGCGCTGCTCGCCTTTGCGCAGGCGCACCGCTTCGCGCTGTTCCTGCAGCCGGGCGGGGTGGATTCGGTGCACCCGCTGTGGCCGGCGGATCCGCAGCTGTCGTTCCGGCTGGCCGCATGGGACATCGAGCTCAAGTTCCGCCCGCTGGACTTCATCCAGGTCAACGCCGGGCTCAACGAGAAGATGATCGCGCGCACGCTGGAGCTGCTCGACGTGCAGCCGGGCGAGCGCGTGCTCGACCTGTTCTGCGGGCTGGGCAACTTCACCCTGCCGTTGGCGCGCGTCGCGGATGCGGTGGTGGGCGTGGAAGGCGATTCGGGCCTCGTGGCCCGCGCACGGGAGAACGCTGCGCACAACGACCTGCCCGGCGCGCAGTTCCACGCCGCGGACCTGGCGCAGGACCTGTCCGGCCACGCCTGGATGCGCGCAGGCTTCGACCGGCTGCTGCTCGATCCGCCGCGCTCGGGCGCGGATGTCGTGCTCAAGCAGCTGCCGCTGAAGGGGCTGAAGCGGATCGTGTACGTCAGCTGCCACCCGGCATCGCTGGCGCGCGACGCCGGCTACCTGGTCAACGAACGCGGCTGGAAGCTGCGCGCGGCGGGTGTGATGGACATGTTCCCGCACACGGCGCACGTCGAGTCGATCGCGATGTTCGAGCCTTGAAGGCCGGGATTGGGGATTCGGGATTGGGGATTCGGAAGAGCTGGGGCGGCTGACGGTAATCTCGCTTCGAATCCCGAATCCCGGCCTTTTCCATGCCTATCGAAATCGAACGCAAGTTCCTCGTCACCAACGACAGTTGGCGCGCCGCGGCGCATGAAGTCGTGCCAATGGCGCAGGGCTACATCAACGACCAGGCGGCAATGGATGGCGGCGCGCAGCGCGCTTCGGTGCGGGTGCGCATCGCCGGTGCCGAGGCATTCCTGAACATCAAGTCGCGCGAGGCCGGCCACACGCGGCAGGAATTCGACTACCCGATCCCGGTCGAGGACGGCCGCGCGCTGCTGGCGCTGTGCGTGGGCGGGTTGATCGACAAGCGCCGCCACTACGTGGACCACGCCGGCCACCTGTGGGAAGTGGACGAGTTCTTCGGCGACAACGCCGGCCTGGTGGTGGCGGAGGTCGAGCTCGACGCCGCCGATGAGCGCTTCGAGCATCCGCCGTGGCTGGGCGCCGAGGTCACCGACGACGCGCGCTACTACAACCTCGCGCTCGCCTCGCACCCGTTCACCCGCTGGTAGGGCGGGTCTCGACCCGCCATTCCGGCGGGCCCAAGGCGGGTCAAGACCCGCCCTACACCCGTCACCTTGACTGCGCGACAATGCGGTTCGTCATCCCCGAGGTCCAACGTCCATGCTCGTGATCGGCGTCGCCGGCACCGAATTGAATGCCCAGGAGCGCGACTGGCTGCAGCACGACGCCTGCGCCGGCGTGATCCTGTTCAAGCGCAACTTCGCCTCCAGGACGCAGGTGGCCGAGCTGTCGGCCGCGATCCGCGAGGCCGCGCCGCGCCCGCAGCTGGTCTGCGTCGACCAGGAGGGTGGGCGCGTGCAGCGCTTCCGCGAGGGCTACAGCGCGCTGCCGCCGCTGGAGGAGTTCGGCCGCCAGTACGCCGCCGATCCGGCCGCCGCGCTCGAGCGCGCGCGGCAGCACGCCTGGGTCATGGCCAGCGAAGTGCTCGCCAGTGGCGTCGACCTGAGCTTCGCGCCGGTGGTCGACCTGGGCCGCGGCAACCTCGCCATCGGAGACCGCGCGTTTTCCGAGGATCCGCAGGTGGTCGCCGAGTTCACCCGCGCCTACATCCGCGGCATGCACGAGGCCGGCATGGCGGCGACGATCAAGCACTTCCCCGGCCACGGCACGGTGCGCGAGGACACCCATTTCGACGCCGCCGTCGACACCCGCACGCTGGACGAGATGCGCGCGAGCGACCTCGTCCCGTTCGCCGCCGGCATCGAGGCGGGCGCGGACGCGGTGATGCTCGCCCATGTCGCCTATCCGAGCGTGGCGCCCGAGCCGGCCGGCTATTCGCGGGTGTGGATCGAGGACATCCTGCGCAAGGAGATGGGCTTCCGCGGCGTGGTGTTCTCCGACGACATCGGCATGGCCGCTGCATTCTCCGCCGGCGGGGTGAAGGCGCGCATCGACGTGCACCTGGACGCCGGCTGCGACGTGGTCCTGGTTTGCCACCCGGAACTGGTGGACGAATCGCTGGCCGCCGTGCAGGGACGCCGCCTCAACACGATGGCGCTGACCGGCCTGCTGGGCCGCGGCGCGATGGGCTGGGACGGCCTGCTGGCAGACGCGCGCCACGCGCAGCCGGGTTTCGGGAGCATCGCATGAGTACGCCACGATTGGCCGACGTCCTTGGCACTGCCGACGTCATCCACGAACGCGCCGTGCTCGAGGCCGCGATCGAAGGCATGGCCGACGCGATCCGCGGCGACTATGAGGACGATGCGCGACCGCCGCTGTTCGTCACCATCATGCACGGCGGCATGCCGTTCGCGGCGCAGCTGGCGTTCGCGCTCGGCGAGCGCGGGCTCGACGTCGAGTTCGACTACCTGCACGCCACCCGCTACCGCGGCAACACCTCCGGCTCGGGGCTGGCCTGGCTGCATCGTCCCGCCACGTCGATGGAGGGGCGGCGCGTGCTGCTGGTCGACGACATCCTCGACGAGGGCCACACGCTCAAGGCCGTCACCCGCTGGTGCGAGGACCAGGACGCCGCCGACGTGCGCGTCGCGGTGCTGGCGGTGAAGGTGCACGACCGCTGCGTCGATGGCGTCTGCGCCGACTACGTGGGCGTCGAGGTGCCGGACCGCTACGTGTTCGGCTACGGCATGGACTTCCACGAGCAGGGCCGCAACCTGCCGGCGATCTACGCGCTGGCGGAGTGAGCGGCCTGTTCGCGCCCCGGTTCGCGCACCGGCGCGATCCGCGCAACATTCCGCGCGCCTGATCGGAGGAGACGCAGCATGGACCGATTCACTGGCGGTTGCCTGTGCGGCAGCGTTCGACTCACGGCATCGGGGCCGCCTTACCGTGTCGGCATCTGCCACTGCCTCGACTGCCGCAAGCACCACGGGGCCCTGTTCCACGCCTCCGCGATATTCCCGCGCGACGCGGTGGCGATCGAGGGCGAAACGCGCGACTACGCCGGGCGGTTCTTCTGCCCCCGCTGCGGATCGTCCGTCTTCGGACGCAGCGGGGACGAGGTCGAAGTGAACCTCGGGTCCCTGGATGCACCCGACCAGCTGGT
>DATCYC010000216.1:0-9538 GCA_036570525.1 Luteimonas sp. | reverse complement strand
CACGTCCGCGCCGGTGTCGGCGAACAGGCTGACCCGGCAACCGAACCCTCGCAGGCGCGCGACCAGCGGCGCCAGCGCGTCGGCGTCGCGTGCGAAGTCGAAGCCGTGGTCGGAAGTCAGCTGCGCGTCGCCGTCCGGGACCAGCGTCGCCTGCGCCGGGCGCGCGCGCTTGCACAGGGCGAGGAAACCGGGATAGCCCGGGCGCGGCGGCGCGAACGGATTGCCTTCGAGGTTGAACTCCACCCCGTACTCGCGCGTGACTTCCGCCAGCGCATGCACGTCGTCCTCGCGGGTATGCCGTGCGTCCGGGCGCGGGTGCACGGTGATGCCGTGCGCGCCGGCGTCCAGGCAGGTGCGGGCGGCGCGCAGGATGTCGGGGTCGTCGCCGCCGCGGGAATTGCGCAGCACCGCGATCTTGTTGAGGTTGACGCTGAGGACGGTCACGTGCGGGCGGATCAGGCAGCCGGAGGCTCGCCGCCTTCGGTCGCGGCGGCACGACGGGCCTGCGCCTGTTCGCGCAGGCGGTGCAGCTCGGCCGGATCCAGGATCAGGCTTTCGTCGCGGCTCTGGCTGCCGATGCGGCGCGCCAGCAGGCCCAGCACGCAGGCGACCAGGAAACCCAGCGCCGCCAGCAGGCAGACCACCGCCAGCGCGATCGACGTCGACTTGAGCGCGACCGCGAACGCGGCCAGCGCCAACAGCAGGTAGAGCCAGACCATGAACCGGATCCTCGGCCGGGGAGGGCGACAGTCTAACCGCGGCGCCGGCCCCGTCGCCGTGCCGCCCGGCGCCCGGGCACGCGCTTCCGTCGGTTCGCGGCTCGGCTCACAGCAGCGGTGCGCACAGTCGCGCCAACGCCTCGGGCAGCTTCGCCCGCAGCAGCGACCGGTCGCGGTCGTCGCGCACCCGCGGCGCGTGGCCCAGGTCGTGCTCGAACAGCGCCGCCAGCTCGGCCGCGATCGTGGCGTCGTGGAACAGCATCGACAGCTCGAAGTTGAGGCGGAAGCTGCGGTTGTCGAAGTTGGCCGAGCCGATCAGCGCGAACTCGTCGTCCACCAGCAGCGCCTTGGTGTGCAGCAGGCGCGGCCCGTACTGGTAGACCTTCACGCCCGCGGCGAGCAGGTCGTCGAAGTACGAGCGCGCGGCCAGCGTCACCAGCAGGCTGTCGCTGCGCGCCGGCACCATCAGGCGCACGTCCAGCCCACCGAGCGCGGCCGAGGTCAGCGACATCAGGGCAGCTTCGGTGGGCACGAAGTAGGGCGTCATCAGCCACACGCGCTCGCGCGCTGCGTGGATCGCGGACACGTGCATGCGATGGATCGACTCCCAGGACGAGTCCGGCCCCGACGGCAGCGCCTGCGCGGACACCGGCCCGGGCCGGCGCGCGGGAAGGTCGCGCGACAGCTCACCCAGCAGCGCGCGGCTTTTGGTGGCGTACATCCAGTCCTCGACGAACACCACCTGCAGCAGCCGCACCGCGTCGCCCTCGATGCGCAGGTGCAGGTCGCGGTAGGCATCGTCGCGCAGCCGGTCGTTCTCGTCGTCGGTGATGTTGATGCCGCCGGTGAAGCCGATGCGGCCGTCGATCACCACGATCTTGCGGTGCGTGCGCATGTTGACCCAGGTCCGGGTCCAGATCCGGCCGAAGCGCGCCGGATGGAACCAGGCGAACTCGCCGCCGGCGGCCAGCAGCGGCGCGAAGAAGCGCCGGGTCGCCTTCGCCGAACCGACCGCGTCGAGCAGCAGCCGCACCCTGACCCCGGCGCGGGCGCGTTCGACTAGCGCTTCGAGCAACGCGTTGCCGGTGCTGTCGGGCTGGCAGATGTAGTACTCGACGTGGATGTGCTCGCGCGCAGTGGCGATCGCCTCGAGCAGCGACGCGTACTTGGCCGCGCCGTCGATCAGCAGCTGCACCGACTGCGCCGTCGACGGCGGCAGCCCTGTCGCCGCCGCGCCAAGCCGGGCCAGCTCGGCCGCCTCGTCGCCGCCCCTGGCGTTGAACTCTTCGCGCGGCATCCGGCTGCGGCTGCGGCGCAGGCGATGGCGCTTGATCTTCTGCGGCCCGAACACCTGGTAGACCAGCAGGCCGACCACCGGCAGCGCCGCCAGCCCCAGCAGCCAGCTCAGCGTCGCCACCGGCTCGCGCTTCTGCAACACGATCCAGCCGCCGAGCCCGATCATGTAGGCGATCCAGACCCCGGTCACGTACAGGTGGATGTACGGAATGTCCGTGAACGCGCGCCAGGCGTCTTGCAGCGTGTCGAACATGAATGCCGGCTCCTCGTCGTGCCGGGGATGGACCGATGTCGCGGCCGCTGCGACCCACGCACGTTAGCCTAAGCCGATGCGTGACGATGGCAAGGCGGCGTTGGCGATGCACGGCGCGCCCAGGGGGCGCGGCGCGGCGTCGTACGTGGGCGGCCGCTTCGAAAAGCGGGTCGCGCGCAGCGAGGACGACGGCTGGGGCTCGGCCTGGGATCCGACCGACGCCGCCGGCGAACTGGCCCCGCCGCCGCACCCGGACACCCGTGTGACCGAGGAGCGCGCGCGCAGCATCGTCAGCCGCAACCAGTCGCCGGACGTCGGTTTCAGCCAGTCGGTGAATCCCTATCGCGGATGCGAGCACGGCTGCGTGTACTGCTTCGCGCGCCCCTCGCACGCCTACCTCGACCTGTCGCCTGGCCTGGACTTCGAGACCAGGCTGTACGCCAAGACCAACGCCGCCGAACAGCTGCGGATCGAACTGGCCAGGCCCGGCTACCGCTGCAGCGCGATCGCGCTGGGCATCAACACCGACGCCTACCAGCCCATCGAGCGCCGCCACCGCATCACCCGCGCACTGCTGGAGGTGCTGGCCGAATGCCACCACCCGGTCAGCATCGTCACCAAGGGCGCCCTGGTGCTGCGCGACCTCGACCTGCTCGCGCCGATGGCGCAACGCGGCCTGGCCAGCGTGTACCTGTCGGTCACCACCCTCGACAATCGCCTGTCGGCGAAGATGGAACCGCGCGCCGCCGCGCCGCATACGCGGATCAAGACGATCCGCGCGCTGGCCGAAGCGGGCGTGCCGGTGGGCGTGCTGGTCGCCCCGGTCATTCCGATGATCACCGATCGCGACCTGGAAGCCATCCTCGAAGCCGCGCGCGAGGCCGGCGCGCAGTCGGCCGGCCACGTGCTGCTGCGCCTGCCGCACGAGCTCAAGGACATCTGGCGCGAATGGCTGCAGCTGCACTACCCCGAACGCGCCGCGCACGTGATGAGCCTGGTCCGGCAGATGCGCGGCGGCAAGGACTACGACGCGCAGTTCGGCAGGCGCATGCGCGGCGAAGGCCCCTTCGCCGACCTGATCGCCGCCCGTTTCGCCAACGCCCACCGGCGCCTGGGTTTCGGCCGCATGCCGGCGCTGGACACCACGCAGTTCATTGCGCCGCGCAAGCCGTCGCCGCAGGGCGAGCTGTTCTGATCGCGGAGGTCGTTACAGCGGGTTGCGTCAGCCCCCGAACGGCAGCAGCGGCCCCCCCAGCCACAACCACTGCGTCATCCACGCGCACACGAAGGCCAGCAGGATCGTCAGCGGCGCACCGATGCGCAGGAAGTCGGCGAAACGGTACTGCCCGGGCCCCAGGATCAGCAGGTTGCCGTGGTGGCCGATCGGAGTCAGGAAGGCCACCACCGCGCCGAGCGCGGTGCAGACCACGAACGGGATGGCCGGCAAGCCCAGCGAGTCGGCCAGCGCCACCGCGATCGGGCCGAGCAGCACCGTGGTCGCCGAGTCCGAAAGGACCTGGGTCATCAGCGCGGCGGCGGTGAACATCACCAGCAGGATCGGCAGCGTCGGCCAGTCGTGGACCAGCGGCAGCAGGCCGTCGGCGAGCAGGCGCGCGGTGCCGCTCTGCTCCATCGCGATGCCCAGCGGGATCACCCCGGCGATCATCACGTACACGCGCACGTCGATGCTGCGGTAGGCCTGGCCGATCTCGACGCAGCGCAGGGCCACCATCGCCACCGCGCCGAACAGGAATGCCATCGGCGCCGACAGCCAGCCGGTGACCACGGCCAGCACGGTCGCGCCGAGGATGCCCAGCGCCAGCGGTGCGCGCACCCGGCGCTTGGCTTCGCCGGCGAACGGCACCAGCATCAGGAAACCGTGGTGCGCGGCCAGGTCGGCGAAGTCTTCCGGTTTGCCCCACAGCACCAGCAGGTCGCCCTCGCGCAGGCGCGCGTCGGACAGGCGCGTGGCGATCTCGCCGTCGCGGCGCCACAGCCCGGCGATGACGGCCTCGACCTGGCGCGCGTACTCCAGCTCGCGGATGCTGCGGCCGATGAACTCCGAGCCCGGCCCGATGACCGCCTGCACCAGCTGTGCTTCCTTGTCGTTGGCCTTGCCGCCGTGGCGCGCCACCGGCGCGAGCATGATGCCGGGGTCGTCGTGGAACGACGCCAGCGCGTCGGCCGACGCCTCCACCACCAGCACGTCGCCGCTGAGCAACGGGTTGTCCTTGCCCAGGTCGCCGCGCATCTTGTCGTCGCGCAGCCAGGCGATCAGGCGGAACCTGTCGCCCAGCGCCTTCTGCAGCTCGCCCAGCGGCCGGGTGTTCCAGCGCGAGTCCTTCACCACCAGCAGCTCGGTGCGGTAGCGGTCCAGGCGCAGGTATTCGTCGCCGCCGTCCTTGCCGCTGCGCTTGGGCAGCATCCAGCGCGCCAGCAGCATGTAGGCCAGGCCGAACCCCACCAGCGCGATGCCGATCGGGGTGATCGAGAAGATGTCCAGGCCGGCGCTGCCCGAGCGCTCGAGCAGGTTGTCGGCGAGCAGGAAGGCCGGTGCGCTGACCAGGGTCAGGGTGGTGCCGAGCGAGGCGGCGAAGGACATCGGCATCAGCAGCCGCGAGGCCGACAGCCCGTTCGCCTTGGCGAAGCGGGTCAGGATCGGCAGCATCATCGCGGTCACCATGACGTGGTGGGTGAACGAGGCCATCGCCGCCACCGCCGGCATGGTCACCGCGATCGCGCGCGCCTCGCTCTTGCCCGCGGCGCGGCCGATCCACTGGCCGATGTGTTCGGTGATGCCGGTCGCGGCCAGGGCGCCGGAGATCACGAACACGGCGGCGACGATGATCGCCGGTTCGCTGGCGAAGCCCGACAGCGCCTGGTCGCTGTCGAGCACGCCGGTCACCACCAGCGCGAGCAGGATCAGCATCGCGCTGACGTCGATGCGCACGCGCTCGCTGACGAACAGGTACAGTCCGCCGGCGAGGATCAACAGGAAGAGGATCTGGTCCAGGGCCATCGGTGCATTTTGCCTGCGAACGCGTTCACATTGTCTACACCCCGTCGTGACGCGGCCTTGATACCTTCCCCACAGCACGCAGGACCGGGTGATGTCGAGCGCAGGTACTTCCAGCCAATCCACGGGCGACGAGACGGCCGCAGTGGCGCGGCAGCTGGCCGAGGCCCGGGCCGAACTGGCCGCCATGCACGGCCTGCAGGCGTCGTTCGCGCACGGCGTCTCGCACGACCTGCGCGCGCCGCTGCGCGCGATCGACAGCTTTTCCGCGCTGCTGGCCACGCACCTGGGCGGCGGCCTCGACGACACCTCGCGCGACTACATCGCGCGCATCCGCGGCGCCAGCGCGCGCATGGCCGAACTGATCGACGCGCTGCTCGAACTCTCGCACGCAATGCGTGCCGAGCTGCAGCAGGCGCCGGTCGACATCGGCCTGCTGGTCGACTGGGCCCACGCGGAGCTTGCCGACGCCGACGCAGGCCGCGACGCACGGATCGACGTCCAGCCCGGACTGCAGGCCTGGGGCGACGAACGCCAGCTGCGACTGCTGGTCACCCAGCTGCTGCACAACGCGTGGAAGTTCTCGCGCGACCGCGATCGGGTGCACGTGGAAGTCGAAGGCGAGCGCCACGGCGATCGCATCGTGATGCACGTGCGCGACCACGGCAGCGGATTCGACATGCGCTATGCCGACAAATTGTTCGAGCCGTTCCAGCGCCTGCACGGGCCGGAGCAGGCCGGCGGCAACGGCCTGGGCCTTGCCATCGTGCGCTGCGTCGCCGAACGCCACGGTGGCCGCGTCTGGGCGCAGTCCGAGCCCGGCGCCGGCAGCACCTTTTTCGTCGAACTGCCGGCCGTGCCGGATTCCGGGAACCGGGCATGAGCCAGAAAGACATCCTGCTGGTCGAGGACAACCCGGACGACGTCGAACTGACCCGCATCGCCTTCGCCGAGGCCAACGTGGCCAACCGCCTGGAGGTGGTCGGCGACGGCGCGCAGGCGCTCGACTACCTGTTCGCGCGCGGCGAATACGCGCATCGCGACCCCGGCGACCTGCCGTCGATCGTGCTGCTCGACCTCAACCTGCCCAAGGTCGACGGCCGCGAAGTGCTGCAGGCGATCCGCGCCAACGAAAAAACCCGCGGCCTGCCGGTGGTGGTGCTGACCACCAGTACCGAGCCGTTCGACGTCGAGGCCAGCTACGCGCTGGGCGTGAACAGCTACATCCGCAAGCCGGTGGATTTCGAGCAGTTCGTATGGGCGGTCAAGCAGGTCGGCCTGTACTGGCTGGTGCTCAACCACCCGCGCGAAGGTATCTGACGCGCCCGAACGCCGTAGGTCGGGGCTACGTCCCCGACGGCTTTTCGCCTTTCGCCGCCGTGTGGCGCGCGACTGCATGACCGGCCCCAAAGCCGTCGGGGGCGTCGCCCCGACCTACGTGCCGCAGCACTTCTTGAACTTGCGGCCGCTGCCGCAGGAACACGGCGCGTTGCGCTCGGGCGTTTCCGCGCGGCGCAGCGGCATGCGCGGGGTGAGCATGGCGATGCGGTGGTGCTGCAGGTCGGCCAGCATGCCCGGCAGCGCGGCGATGATGTCCACGCGCTGGGACCAGGCCAGCGGCGCGGCCGGGTCGGAGGGGTCCTCGCCGAGCACCTCGCCGCTGGCAAGCTGGTCGACCAGGCCCAGGATCGCGGCGATCCATTCGTCCTCGTCCAGCCACGCGTCCCACGCCTCCTCGCGCAGTTCGACCGCGCGCAGGAAGCCCTCGGCCCAGTCGCTGCCGGCGTCGAGCGCGTCCGGATGCGGCGCATCGGGATCCTCGGGCAGCCACAGCAGCGGCATCAGCCGGTCGGGCAGGGCATCGTCCTCGTGGCAGGCGCGGCGCAGCGCCAGTTCGCGCGCCTCGGCCAGCAGCGCCGCGACCTCGCGCGCCTCGTCGCCGTCGTTCCAGCGCGGCGTCGGCCCGCCCCAGACCACGGCCTGCCACTGCGCCTCGTCGATGCCGTCCGGCGCGACCGCCAACGCCGAGAAGAAGCCGTCCAGCGCCTCCAGCCCCAGTCCGCCGAAGGGCACGGCCCGGCGTTCGAGCAGGTCGGCAAGTTGTTCGATGCGGTCGTCCAGCAGGATCGCTTGCGTGCTCATGGTCGCATCGTAATGCGACAGCGGGCGTTGGTGCAGTCCTTGCGCAGCCGCCGGTTCCATCTCGGCCGTGGGTCGGGACGGTTTCGTGCAGAAAGCGGCCGCGACTCCAATGGCCGTAGGTCGGGGCTACGCCCCCGACGGCTTCCGGCAGGCCACGCGGTCCGCTCGCTCACACGCCGCGGCAAACGGCAGAGCCGTCGGGGGCGTAGCCCCGACCTACGCGTCGTGTTCCAGGTGGTAGCGGGTGGCCTCTTCCACCTCGCGCTTCGAGCCCAGGAACACCGGAACCCGCTGGTGCAGCTGCGTCGGCGCCACGTCGAGGATCCGCGCGCGGCCGTTGGTCGCCGCGCCGCCGGCCTGCTCGACCAGCATCGCCATCGGGTTGGCCTCGTACATCAGCCGCAGCTTGCCGGGCCTGGACGGGTCCTTGCGGTCCCACGGATAGATGAAGATGCCGCCGCGCGTGAGCAGGCGATGCACGTCGGCCACCATCGAGGCGATCCAGCGCATGTTGAAGTCTTTGCCGCGCGGGCCTTCCCTGCCGGCCAGCAGGTCGCGTACGTAGGCCTGCATCGGTTCCTCCCAGTGGCGCTGGTTGGACATGTTGATCGCGAATTCCTTCGTCTCCTCCGGCACCCGCATGTCGCGTTTGGTCAGCACGAACGACCCCTGCTCGCGGTCGAGCGTGAACGCGTGCGTGCCGTGGCCGAGCGTGAGGACGAGCATCGTGCTCGGCCCGTAGATGCAGTAGCCGGCGGCCACCTGTTCGCGGCCCGCCTGCAGGAAGTGCTCGTCGTCGACCTCGGCCACGCCCTCCGGGCTGCGCAGCACCGAGAAGATCGTGCCGACGCCGACGTTGACGTCGATGTTGCTGCTGCCGTCGAGCGGGTCGAACAGCAGCAGGTAGTTGCCGCGCGGATACGCGTCGGGGATCGGCTGGCTGTGGTCCATCTCTTCCGACGCCAGCCCGGCCAGGTGCCCGCCCCAGGCGTTGGCCTCGAGCAGGATGTCGTTGCTCAGCACGTCGAGCTTCTTCTGCGCCTCGCCCTGGACGTTGATGTTCGAACCGCCGTCGCCGCCCTCGGCGTCACCGAGCACGCCGCCCAGCGCGCCCTTGCCGACCGCCACCGAGATCCGCTTGCAGGCGCGCGCGACCACCTCGATCAGCAGCCGCAGCTCCGGGTTGACGTGGCCGGCGCGCTGCTCCTCGATCAGGAAGCGGGTGAGCGAACGCTGCTGGGACGACAGCGCGGGAAAGACATCGTGCGACACGGCGAACTCCTCGATGGCGGGCCCGCGATTGTCTCATTTGCGCGCCCCGCTGGCCCGCGGCGCTAGATCACCCGCAACGTGATCGCCTTCAGCACCGCCCGCGTCCGGTCGCGCGTGCCCAGCTTGTCCAGGATCACCGACACGTAGTTCTTCACCGTGCCTTCGGCCAGGAACAGCGAGCGTGCGATCTCCTTGTTCGAGTAGCCGCCGGCGAGCAGGCGCAGGATCGCCACCTCGCGCTCGTTGAAGGTGTCGACCGGTGGCGCGTCGTCGCGGAACCGGTAGCGCGCGCGCACCGGGTCGGTGCTCACCGGCTGCAGCAGGCTGTCGCCGGCGGCGACGCGGACGATCGCCTCGTGCAGGTCTTCGGGCGCTGCGTCCTTGAGCAGGAAGCCCTGCGCACCGGCTTCGGCCGCGCGCAGCGGCAGGTCGTCGTCGTCGAAGGTGGTCAGCAGCAGCACTGGCGTGGCGTCGCCGCCGGCGCGCAGCCGGCGCAGCATCACGATGCCATCCATGCCGGGCATGCGGATGTCGCTCAGGACCACGTCGACCGGCGTCTGCGCAAGCTGTGCCAGCAGCGCCCCGCCATCATCCACCTCGAAGGCGACGACGATACCGAGGTTTTCCAGCAGCGCACGCAGGCCGGCGCGCACCAGCGCCTGGTCGTCGGCCAGCGCCACCCGCAGCGGCGTGGTCACGGTGCGGCGCCCTGCGCGGCCGGAAACCGAGCGTCGATGCGCAGCGCACCGCCCGCGCCGGTGCCGAGGTTGAGCTCGCCGTGCAGCGCGTCGATGCGTTCGCGCATGCCGGCCAGGCCGTTGCCTTCGCGGATCGCGCCGC
>DATCYC010000215.1:0-3302 GCA_036570525.1 Luteimonas sp. | reverse complement strand
TGGCCTGCTGCGACATCAGCGCGTGCTCGCGGTTGCCGTTGCGATATTCCTGCAGCGAGTGCGCGAGGTAGTCGTGGTACTGGCCGCCGAGCTTCGGATAGCTGGCGTCGATGGGCGCGTTGCCTTCCTCGCCGTGGCAGTCCACGCAGGACTGGCCGGTGGCCTTGCCCTTGGCGTGGGCGAGCTGCTCGCCGGCATCGACGTGGCCCTTGGGCAGGCCTGCGGACGAGATGGTGTGGCCTTCGGCGCGGTCCGAGGACGAGTGCCCGGCGGGCGTGTCGCTGCCCGAGCATCCGGCCAGCACGAGCGCGGAAGCCAGCGCGATGGCGAGGAGGGAGGCAGATCGGGTCATGACGCGGCTCACTTCTTCAGCTCCGAAAGATAGGCCGCGATGTCGGCGATGTCCTGCTCCGAGAAGCTCATCGCCTGTGCCTGCATGGTGGGATGCTTGCGGGTGCCCTTCTGGTACTCGTTCAGTGCGTTGACCAGGTACGTGGCCGACTGCCCGCCGATGAGCGGCACGTGGTAGTTCGGATAGGCGTTCTTGTAGCCGACCACGCCGTGGCAACCCTGGCAGGTGAAGGTGAGCTGCTTGCCGCGCTCGGCCGAACCGGTCGGCGCGACGGGAGCGGGAGCGGGAGCGGCCGGCACCGGCGCGGACTCGCTGGTGGCGGGCGGCGCGGTCTCGGTTTCGGTCTGGGCAAACGCCGCGAAGGACAGTGCGGCAAGGACAAGGCTGGCGGCGATCGGCAACGGTCGCGTCATATCGGGTATCCGCAATCTTGGATGGCTGGAATGTAACTGGCTGGTCACGCAATCGCGAGTCGCCGGTGCGTAACCGCAACAGTATAGCGACAGCTTGAGATCAACCCAAAGCGGACGCACCCGCCGATGTCCCGGCCGGCATCCGCCGCCAGTCACCATGACCTCTGGCGCATGCCGTCCGGCAGGCAGGTGATATACCTTGCTACAACACCGTAGGGGCTACCTCAGAAGATGGACAAGAACACCGTGTTTCAGGGCTTCGCAAGGGCGCTGCTGGCCATCGTGCTGGTGGCCGGCGTGGCTTCGGTGAGCGCGTGCAAGGACAGTGGAGAAGGCAACGCCCAGGCCAAGGCGCCGGAGGCGGAGAAGGCCGCCGACGCGATCCCGGTCGAAGTCGCCAGGGCGTCGCGCCAAGCGGTGGCCGCCAGCTACACCGGCACCGGTGCGCTCGAAGCGCGCGCCGAATCGCAGGTGGTGGCGAAGACCTCCGGCATCGCCATGGAAGTGTTCGCCGAGGAGGGCGACCACGTGGAGGCAGGCCAGGTGCTGGTACGCCTGGACGCCGACCGCGCGCGGCTGCAGGCGGCGCAGAGCGCAGCGCAGGTACGCAAGCTGGAGGCGAACTACACGCGCGCGAAGCAGCTGGCCGCGCAGCAGATGGTGAGCGCCAACGACCTCGACCAGCTCAAGTACGACCTGGCCAACGCGCGCGCGGTGAACAACCTCGCCAACCTGGAACTGTCCTATACCAAGGTGGTCGCGCCGATCCCCGGCGTAGTTGCATCGCGTTCGATCAAGCCCGGCAACTTCGTGCAGATCAACACGCCGATCTTCCGCATCGTCGACGACTCGCGCCTGGAGCTGACCCTGAACGTGCCCGAGCGCGAGATCGCCACGCTCAAGTCCGGGCAGCCGGTGAAGCTGCAGGTCGACGCGCTGCCGGGCAGGACGTTCGAGGGAACGGTGGACCGCGTCGCGCCGGTGGTGGACGCGGGCAGCGGAACGTTCCGGGTGATCTGCTCGTTCGCTGGCGGCGACGCGCTGCAGGCCGGCATGTTCGGCCGCATCCGGATCGATTACGACAAGCGCGCCGACGCGCTGGTGGTTCCGCGCGTGGCGCTGCTCGACGACCAGGGCACGCCGGCGGTCTACGCGGTGCGCGACGGCAAGGCGGTGCGCGTGCCCGTCAAGACCGGCTATACCGACGGCGACTGGACCGAGATCCTCGGCGGCCTGAAGCTCGGCGACGCGGTGGTGACCGCCGGCAAGGTCGCATTGCGCGAAGGCAGCGCGGTGCAGGTGATCGGCGAGCCGGCAGACAAGGCCAGGGCCGTGGCCCGCAGCGATGCGGAAGCGGAAGGCAAGGAAGGCAAGCAGTGAGTCGCGGCCAGGGGGACCGGGACGCCGAAGGTCCGCCGTCCCGGAGCGACGGCATGGGCGCCGGGCTGGTCGGCATTGCGACCCGCCGCCGCGTCACCGTGGCGATGTTCTGGATCACGATGCTGCTGTTCGGCTCGATCGCGCTGGCCTCGCTGAAGGTCAACCTGCTGCCCGACCTGAGCTATCCCACGCTGACCGTGCGCACCGAGTACACGGGCGCCGCGCCCTCGGAGATCGAAACCCTGATCACCGAGCCGGTCGAAGAGGCTGTCGGCGTGGTCAAGAGCCTGCGCACGATGAAGTCGGTCTCGCGCACCGGCCAGAGCGACGTGGTGCTGGAGTTCGCCTGGGGCACCGACATGGACCAGGCCGGGCTGGAGGTGCGCGACAAGATGGAGGTGCTGCAGCTGCCGCTGGAGGCCGAGGCGCCGGTGCTGCTGCGCTTCAATCCGTCGACCGAGCCGATCCTGCGCCTGGCGTTGTCGAGCACCGCGAAGACGACGACCGACCAGGATGCGATCCGTGAGCTGATCGGGCTGCGTCGCTACGCCGACGATGTCCTGAAGAAGCGGCTCGAGCCGGTCGAGGGCATCGCCGCGGTCAAGGTCGGCGGTGGCCTCGAGGACGAGATCCAGGTCGATATCGACCAGCAGAAGCTGGCCCAGCTCAATCTGCCGATCGAGACCGTGATCCAGCGCCTGCAGCAGGAGAACATCAACATTTCCGGCGGCCGCCTTGAGCAGGGCACGCAGCGTTTCCTGGTGCGCACGGTCAACCAGTTCACCAGCGTCGACGAGATCGCCAACATGCTGGTGACCACGCAGGGTGCCGGCGGCGGCGCGGCCGAAAGCGCAGCCCAGCAGATGGCACGCGTCGCCGCCGCGACCGGCAACGCCAGCGCGATGGCCGCCGCGGCATCGGTGGAAAGCGCTTCGTCGTCGGCTTCGGGCGTCGTCGCCGGCGGCGTGCCGGTGCGGCTCAAGGACGTGGCCACCGTGCGCCAGGGCTACAAGGAACGCGAGGCGATCATCCGCATGGCCGGCAACGAGGCCGTGGAGCTGGCGATCTACAAGGAAGGCGATGCCAACACCGTGGCCACCGCGGACGCGGTCGCCAAGCGCCTGGAGCAGGTGCGCGCGCAGATGCCGCCGGACATG
>DATCYC010000214.1:0-2002 GCA_036570525.1 Luteimonas sp. | reverse complement strand
ATCCGCCACGACGACTACGAGCGCCTGTACGCCGAATCCGTCCGCGACCCGGACGCGTTCTGGGCGAAGGCGGCCGAGCGCCTGGACTGGGACCGCAAGCCGACGAAGATCCGCGACGTCAGCTACGACCTGGCCGACTTCCACATCCGCTGGTACGCCGACGGCGAACTCAACGCCAGCGTCAACTGCCTCGACCGCCACCTCGCCACCCGCGGCGACAAGACCGCGCTGGTGTTCGAACCCGACGACCCCAACGCGCCCGCGCAGCACGTCACCTACCGCGAACTGCACGCGCGTGTGTGCAAGCTCGGCAACGCGCTGCGCAACCTGGGCGTCGTCAAGGGCGACCGCGTCACCATCTACCTGCCGATGATCGTCGACGCCGCGGTGGCGATGCTGGCCTGCGCGCGCATCGGCGCGATCCACTCGGTGGTGTTCGGCGGCTTCTCCGCCAACTCCATCGCCGACCGCGTGCGCGACTGCCAGTCCAAGCTCATCATCACCGCCGACGAAGGCCTGCGCGGCGGCAAGTCCGTGCCGCTGAAGGCCAACGTCGACGCGGCGCTGAAGATGCCCGGCACCAACACCGTCGAAACCGTGCTGGTGGTGCGCCACACCGGCGGCGCGGTCGACATGCAGATGCCGCGCGACCGCTGGTTCGACGCCGTCGTCGACAGCCAGCCCGACACCTGCGAGCCCGAACGCATGAACGCGGAAGACCCGCTGTTCATCCTCTACACCTCCGGGTCCACCGGCAAGCCCAAGGGCGTGCTGCACACCACGGGCGGCTACCTGGTGTTCTGCGCCTACACCCACGAGGCGGTGTTCGACCTCAAGGAAGACGACGTCTACTGGTGCACCGCCGACGTGGGCTGGGTGACCGGCCACAGCTACATCGTCTACGGCCCGCTGGCCAACGGCGCCACCGCGCTGATGTTCGAGGGCGTGCCGAACCATCCGGACTTCTCGCGCTTCTGGCAGGTGATCGACAAGCACCAGGTGACGATCTTCTACACCGCGCCGACCGCGATCCGCGCGCTGATGCGCGAGGGCGACGGCCCGGTGAAGAAAACCTCGCGCAAGTCGCTGCGGCTGCTGGGCAGCGTCGGCGAACCGATCAACCCCGAAGCCTGGCGCTGGTACAGCGACGTGGTCGGCAACGGCAAGCTGCCGATCGTCGACACCTGGTGGCAGACCGAGACCGGCGGCATCATGATCTCGCCGCTGCCCGGCGCGATCCCGACCAAGCCCGGATCGGCCACCAGGCCGTTCTTCGGCGTGCAGCCGGCGATCGTCGACGCCAATGGACAGGTGCTTGAAGGCGAGGCCGAAGGCAACCTGGTCATGCTCGACTCCTGGCCCGGCCAGATGCGCACCGTGCATGGCGACGACCAGCGCTTCATCGACACCTACTTCAAGACCTATCCGGGCATGTACTTCAGCGGCGACGGCTGCCGCCGCGACGCCGACGGCTACTACTGGATTACTGGCCGCGTCGACGACGTGATCAACGTCAGCGGCCACCGCATCGGCACCGCCGAGGTGGAAAGCGCGCTGGTGCTGCACCCGAAGGTGGCCGAGGCCGCGGTGGTCGGTTTCCCGCACGACATCAAGGGCCAGGGCATCTACGCCTACGTGACCCTGGTGGCCGGCGAACAGGAGAGCGAGGAACTGCGCAAGGAGCTGGTGAAGCAGGTCCGCACCGAGATCGGCCCCACCGCCACCCCCGACCACATCCAGTGGGCCCCGGGCCTGCCCAAGACCCGCTCGGGCAAGATCATGCGCCGCATCCTGCGCAAGATCGCCGAGAACGCGCCCGACCAGCTTGGGGATACCAGCACGCTGGCCGATCCGGGGGTGGTGGATTCGCTGGTGAAGCAGCGGCGGGTGCCTGGCTGAGGCAGGTTCGGCCCGGCGGTCAACGCCGCGCCGTCAGCTGCCAGCCCCTCTCCTGCGCAGCGGGAGAGGGAGGCGCGAAGCGCCGGGTGAGGGCCCGGCTTTT